>CACXEL010000452.1 GCA_902766655.1 uncultured Lachnospiraceae bacterium
AGGTTGTAGAAGGTCACGCCGTCCGCTGTCAGGCGTGCCATTTCAAGGTTCCCGATGTAATAGACGGTGCGCGTATGGTTCAGGATGGCCGGCACGTCCGAGGCCAGATAGGTGGCCTGGCCCGTGGTCCCGATGATGAGCGGGCTGTCCTTGCGGGCAACGTAGATCTCACCGGGATAATCGCGGAACATGACGGCCAGGGCGTAGGAGCCCCGCACGCGGACCATGGTCTTGGCGATGGCGTCGATGGGCCCCATCTTGTACTTGTTATAGTAGTAATCCACCGTCTTCACGGCCACCTCGGTATCGGTCTCCGAGTAGAAGCGGTAGCCCTTGCGGATCAGCTTGGCCTTGAGCTCCTGATAATTCTCTATGATACCGTTGTGGACACCCACCACGTTCCAGTCGTCGGACATATGGGGATGGGCGTTGATTTCCGACGGCTCACCGTGGGTCGCCCAGCGAGTGTGGCCGATGCCGCAGCTGCCGGGGATGGAACGGCCTTCATTTGTCTTGTCCATGAGGGCCCGCAGCCTGCCTTTGGCCTTGACGACCACCGGCTCCCCGTTCCCATCTCTGACCGCGAGTCCGGCTGAATCGTAGCCCCGGTACTCCAGCCTGGAAAGTCCCTCCAGAAGGATGGGTGCCGCCTGTTCTTTTCCGATATATCCTACAATACCACACATATATGATCAGACCTCCTGATGGTTCATATGATTAGGAGCGGGCAGAGTGCGTTCACTCCCCCTGCTCCTGGCCTTGCGCCGACCAAAAAAGGCCGCACTGGTACCTTGTTGCGCACCATTGCAGCCTCTTCCACTCACTTATTCGTTTCAAATGAAAACACTGTCATCCGGACGCGGGATGCGCAGCAGCCCCGCTGCCGGCTCAGTACTCAATCTGCTTCAGATACCGGCTGACAGCGTCGCGCCAGTCGGGAAGGGGCTCAAAGCCCATCTCCACAAGCTTGGACTTGTCCAGACGGCTGTTGGCCGGCCTGGCAGCCTTGCTGAGACCATACTCCTCCGTCGTCACCGGAACGACCTTGGTAGTGTATCCGGCCTGGCGGAAGATCTCCAGCGTGAATTCGTACCAGCTTATGTAACCGCCCTCGTTGGTGACATGGTAATAGCCGTACTTGTCTGTCCCGATCATATCCACCAGGAGCCGGGCCAGGTCGTAGGTGTATGTCGGTGTGCCGATCTGATCGTTCACCACCCTGACCGTATCGTACTTCTTGCCGACGTTCAGCATGGTCTTGATGAAGTTCTTCCCGTTCACGCCGAAGACCCAGGCGATGCGGACGATGAAATATTTTTCGAGGGTCCCACTGACCGCCAGCTCACCCTCGAGCTTGGTCTGCCCGTAGACGTTCATGGGCTTGTAGTCCCGGCAGTCCGGCTTCCAGGGCTCCGTGCCCTGGCCGTCGAAGACGTAGTCCGTGGAAATGTAGACCATCTTGGCGTCTATGTCCTTGCAGACAGCGGCGATGTTGGCCGTGCCGCCGGCGTTGATGGCCCTCACCTTGTCCACCTTGTCGTCGTCCTCCGCCATGTCCACGGCTGTCCAGGCAGCGCAGTGTACGACCACGTCAGGGGCAGCTTCGCGTATCACGGAAGAGACTGCATCCGCATCAGTGATGTCAAGCTGCCTGTAAGGCATGTTGACGACGGCCGATCCATCCTGCGCGCCGCTGTAGACCGGTGCGATATCGCTTCCAATCCCGGTCATGCCGCGTTTTGCCAGCTCATTCATGATATCATGGCCCAGCTGACCGGCCACACCGGTAACAAACACTCTCATAACCTCTCCTCCTTACAGGGAAACGGGTCAGTACTTGACCTTTCCGTCAGCTACAGCCATCAGGTGGGCACCGTAGGGGCTCTTGCCGTACTTGGCAGCGGACTCCCTGAGCTTGTCCTCGTCGATCCAGCGGTTGATGAAGGCGATCTCCTCCGGCGCGGAGACGGTGATGCCCTGCCTGAGCTCGATCGTCCTCACGAAGTTGGCGGCGGAGACCAGGGAATCCATGGTCCCGGTGTCCAGCCAGGCAAAGCCCCGTCCGAGGAGCTCCACGTCCAGTTCATCCTGCTTCAGGTAGAGATCGTTCAGGGTAGTTATTTCCAGTTCGCCTCTCGCGGAAGGGCGGACCTTGTGGGCCATGGCGCTGACTCCGGCGGGATAGAAGTAAAGTCCCGTCACGGCGTAGCTGCTCTTAGGCTTCTCCGGCTTCTCCTCGATGCTGACTACCTTGCCGTTCTCGTCGAATTCCACGATGCCGAAGCGCTGCGGATCGTTGACATAATAGCCGAAGATCGTCGCCCGCGCGTTGTTTTCCGCGTTTTCCTTCGCCGCCTTCAGCATCCGGCCCATGCCGTTGCCATAGAAGATATTGTCGCCCAGCACCATGGCGCAGGGCTCACCGCCGATGAATTCCTCGCCCAGGAGGAACGCCTGCGCCAGTCCGTCCGGAGAAGGCTGGACCACATAGCTCAGCTTCAGTCCGAACTGGCTTCCGTCGCCCAGCAGCGCTTCGAAGCGGGGCGTATCCGTCGGCGTGGAGATGATCAGAATGTCCTGGATGCCCGCCATCATCAGCGTTGACAGCGGATAGTAGATCATGGGCTTGACATAGATCGGCAACAGCTGCTTGGACGTCACCATCGTCAGCGGATACAGACGGGTGCCGGCTCCACCGGCCAGTACGATACCTTTCATGAATCCCCCTTCTTTCTATATATGGCTTTCACAACGCTATCATTCTACCATATCTTCCGCTTTCGCGCAATATCGGAAGCCGAACTTCGTCTGGTCACAGGCCCAGAATTCCGCAGATTTCATGGAAAAGCGCTTCCGCGACCGCCCGGTGTCCCTGCGGGTTCAGGTGCAGGCCGTCGGCGTCGTCTGCCTCGGCAATCGCCGCGGCGTCCAGAAAGTGTACGTTCATTGCTTCCGCATAGCGCCGGTAAACGCCGCCCAGCTGCTGCGTAAACGCTGCCGCAGCCTCCGGCTCGAAGGATTCGCTGATCACGGACGGCTTGATCAGGATCGGGGAAACGATCAGGATCTGCGGAATCCCTTTCCCGGGACCGTAGCCGCCGCAGCGAATCATCTTCACATAGCGTTCCAGGGCTCTTCCGCAGGCATAGGGGTTACCCGGAAAGATTTGCTTTGCGTCGTTGGAACCAAGCATGATCACGACCAGATCCAGCGGAAAGTGGGATTCCAGTACGGCGCACAGCCCTTCATAGCCGTTTCGGCCCGGCCAGGTAGGGTCGTCAAAACATGTGGTGCGTCCGTTCAGTCCTTCCTCGATCACACGGCCGTTCTCTCCCAGCATCTTCTGCAGGATGCCGGTCCAGCGCACGGCATACGGATATCGTTCTTCCGCCGACGCGGGGATGTAGCCCCAGGTGTTTGAATCTCCGTAGCACAGGATGCTTTTCATGCTCTTTTCTCCTTCGGTTCGGAAAACACTGATATCCGGATGCATTCTGTTTTCTTTTTAGCTGAAAGCACGGGAAAGTCCTGCTTTTAGAAACAGAACAGAGCTGCCGGTCCGCACGGCAGCCCTGAAATACTGTGAGATGATATAGCAGATATTCGGCAGTGCGCTGGGTTCAGCATCTGTACAGGATCCCATGCGTTCTGCAGTAGGCAG
>CACXEL010000453.1 GCA_902766655.1 uncultured Lachnospiraceae bacterium
ATCAGGGACGGTCCTTTTTTCTCAAAATCCCAGATTTTGAGAAAAAAGGACCGTCCCTGATTCTCAAAAAGGCCCTTCGTCTGTCACATCCTCGTCAGACCCACTCCTCAGCCAGATCGTAGATGAGCCGCTCGGTCTTCTCCCAGCCCAGGCAGGGGTCGGTGATGGACTTGCCGTAGACGTGCTCGTCGCCCTTCTGGGCCCCGTCCTCCAGGTAGCTCTCGATCATGAGCCCTTTGACGAGGGAATGGATGTCGCCGGATACGCGGCGGCTGTGGCAGATATCCTTGCTGATGCGGATCTGCTCCAGGTACTGCTTGCCTGAGTTGGCGTGGTTGCAGTCCACGATGACCGCCGGATTCTTAAGGCCTGTCTCTGCGTAGAGGCGGGATACGAGCATGAGCTCCTCGTAGTGGTAGTTCTGGTGGCTGCGGCCGAACTTGTCCATGGAGCCCCGGAGGATGGCGTGGGCCAGAGGATTGCCCGGGGTCTTGACCTCCCAGCCGCGGTAGAGGAAGGTATGGCCGTTCTGGGCGGCGGTGATGGAGTTCATCATGACGGACAGGTCACCGCTGGTGGGGTTCTTCATGCCGGCGGGAATGCCGACGCCGCTGGCCACCATCCTGTGGTACTGGTCCTCGGAGGACCGGGCGCCGACCGCCACGTAGGAGAGGAGGTCGGAGAGATAGCGATGGTTCTCGGGGTAGAGCATCTCGTCGGCGCAGGTGAACTCCGACTCGTCGGCGGCCCGGCGGTGGAGGCGGCGGATGGCCAGGATGCCCTCCAGCATATCGGCCGGCTTGTCCGGATCGGGCTGGTGGAGCATGCCCTTGTAGCCGGTGCCGACGGTGCGGGGTTTATTTGTGTAGATGCGAGGAACGATAAAGATCTTGTCCTCCACCTTATCCTGGACCTTCCTGAGCCTGGAAATGTACTCCAGCACCGGTTCCTCGTGATCGGCTGAGCATGGCCCGATAATGAGGAGCATCCGGTCATCCCGTCCCTCAAAGATATTTTTCAGGGCCTCGTCCCGCTGCGCCTTGAGGCGCTCCACGAAGACACCGATCGGGTAGGCCTCCTTGACCTCTTTGGGGGTCGGGAGCTTGCGGTAAAAGGTCATATCCATTTTTTCCATAATTGTACATCTCCTCGAATGTGGCTTTTCCGTGTCAGCCTCCGTCCCGCTGAAGGCGATGGGGCAGAGATCGGGAAAACCATGCACACCGACATCTGCCTGCGAACGCAGGAAAGTGAACCCGGCACGTGGTATTTCTTTTTTTCGGCCTTTAATATAGCATGCTTTACTGCTTTACACAAGAAAAACCAAGTGTGCCGGCGCCTTATTGACAAGCATTCGGCTTGCTAGTACTCTGAATATATGTCATACATCATGAACCAGAATCGCCCGGCTGTTTCTGCCGGATGGCGGGAACCCGTGTCTTTATTTTCCGGACGGGAGCCCGGATCCGGGACGGGAAGCGGGGCGTTCATTCCCATAAGGAGACTTACCCATGAAATGCATCATCCTGGCCGGGGGACACGGCGAGCGCCTCTGGCCGCTGTCCAGAAAGAACTACCCCAAGCAGTTCATCGAAATCCAGAAGAACCACTCCATGTTCCAGGAGACTGTCAGCCGCAACCTGCCGTTCTGTGACGAGTTCATCATCATCACGGGGGCGGAGTACCGCTTCATCGTGGAGAGTCAAATGAAGGCATTCCAGGGCACGCCCTACCGCTGCGTCTATGAGGAGGCCTCCAAGGGAACTCTGAACGCGGTGGCCCTGGCCTGCCTGGACCTTCAGCCGTCCGAGTACGCCTTCATGGTGGTCTCGGACCATGTAATCTACTCCCGTCCGGAGACCGGATCCGACGAGATGGACTACAAGGACTGCGTGATGAAGGCAAAGGAGTACGCGAGGGAGGGGTTCATTTCCCTCTTTACCCTGCGCGAGACGGTCATCAATCCGCGGTTCGGCTATATCCTGGGGCTGGCGGGCGACGGGAGCATGCGGGAGTTCGTGGAGAAGCCGGACGCGGACAGGATCGCGGCCATCGACCTCCGCAAGGAGGCGGTCTACCGGAACCTGGGCATGCTGCTCTTCCGCGTGGATACCTTCCTCAGTGAGTTCGCCAAGGCGGAGCCGGAGAATTTCGCCCGGGTCCGCTACGTCCATTCCCTGCGCCAGGTCTCGGGGGCGGATCTTTCCTATTCCATCGAGGACAGCCACAAGACCTACGACCTCTGGGAGGCGGTCAGCGGCCGGGAGGCCACGACCAACTATGCCTATTATACGCGCGAAGCCGAGACGATCCTGGAATCGCCGACCATAGCCAAAGGGGTTCTGGAGAAGACAAAGCTTCTCAAGGCGGTCAAGGGAGTCTTCCTTTGGAGCCAGATCGACAACCTGGAGGATCTGCCGCAGACGGACTTCCCCAACCGGGGCAAGGTGATCCAGGAGAACTGCTACCGAAGCGTGGTCATCAACAACTCAGAGAGCCAGAGCGTGGTGGTCAACGGGCTCGACAATATCATCGTGGCCAACACGCCGGACGCGGTCTACATCGGCCGCTACGGCCGCTCCTCGGAGGTCAAGCAGATTATCGAGAAGCACCGGGAGCTCCGGGAGAGCGCCGAGCACGGCACTGTCTTTTACCGCCCCTGGGGAAGCTACGAGCAGCTGGTCGAGGAGGAGAATTACAGGATCCGCCGGGTCTTTCTGCCGGTGGGCAGCTCCATCCCGTCCCACTCCCACCTTCTTCGGAGTGAGAATCTGACCATTCTCCAGGGCGAGGCCAGGATCACCCGTGATGGGGTGACGAAAATATACCGCGTGAAGGACAATATCGACGTGCCTGTGGGCTGCGAGCACAGCATTTCCA
>CACXEL010000454.1 GCA_902766655.1 uncultured Lachnospiraceae bacterium
ATTACTACAACAAGTATAAGATCGGACCCATTGACGCCATCAACCGCATGATGGTACGCGTGCGCGGCAGCAACGCCCTGGCGCTGATGTTCAAGGACTATCCGGGCGAGATATACACCGCCCGCAAGGATTCACCCCTGATTATCGGCATCAAAGAAAACGAGGCCTTTCTGGCCTCGGATGTTCCCGCAATTCTGAAGCACACGCGGACGGTCTATTACGTCGGGAACCGGGAATCGGCACGCATCCTCCCCGGCGAGGCGCATTTCTTCGACCTCAACGGCGATGAGATCCGGCATGAGGCCACGGAAATCACCTGGGATGCCGAGGCGGCGGAGAAGGGCGGCTTCGAGCATTTCATGATGAAGGAGATCCACGAGCAGCCCAAGGCGGTCCGGGATACGGTGAATTCCGCGGTGAAGGACGGTCGGATCGATCTTTCCGCCACCGGAATCACGGAGGAGGAGCTGGCCGATGCGGACCAGATCTGCGTCGTTGCCTGCGGATCCGCCTATCACGTCGGTATGGTGGCTCAGTACGTGATCGAGGAGCTGGCCGGCCTGCCCGTGCGGGTGGAGCTGGCGTCGGAGTTCAGGTACAGACCTCTGATCCTGAGTGAAAAGGCGCTGGTGGTCGTCATTTCCCAGAGCGGAGAGACCGCGGATACCCTGGCGGCCATGAGAAAGGCCAAGGAAGCCGGCGCCAGAACACTGGCCATCGTGAATGTGGTCGGGTCGAGCATCGCCCGTGAGGCGGATCATGTATTCTACACGCTGGCAGGACCGGAGATCGCAGTCGCGACCACCAAGGCCTACAGCGCCCAGCTGGCGACGGTTTACATGCTGGCCATCCGCCTGGCGGAGGTCCGGGGCCGGATCAGTGCTGAGAGAGTCGCGGACCTGGTCAGGGCTCTGACAGAGCTCCCGGGAAAGATGGACCGGCTCCTGGAGGACAAGGAGAGAATTCAGTGGTTCGCCGCCAAGTTCTCCAACGCCAGGGACGTATTTTTCATCGGGCGCGGCCTTGATTACGCCATCTGCCTCGAGGGCAGCCTCAAGATGAAGGAGATCTCCTACATCCACAGCGAGGCCTATGCCGCCGGCGAGCTCAAGCACGGGACCATCTCTCTGATCGAGGACGGGACCCTGGTCGTGGGCGTTCTGACCCAGGCAGGCCTTTATGAGAAGACTGTGTCCAACCTGGTCGAGACCAAGAGCCGCGGCGCTTATCTCATGGGACTGACCACTTACGGAAATTACAACATTGAGGACCGGGTCGACTTTACCGTCTATGTCCCGAGAACGGAGGAGCTTTTCACACCCTCCCTTGCCATCATTCCTCTCCAGCTCATGGGCTACTATCTGAGCGTGGCCAGGGGCCTCGACGTGGACAAGCCCAGGAACCTGGCCAAGAGCGTGACGGTGGAATGAGAGAACGGTGCTCTCCGTAACTTTCATGAGCCGCCGGCCATGTGCACTGCGCGCGAACGTCAATTCGGTGAATTGATGGTTCGGCCGCGGTACACATGGCCGGCTTTTTGTTTTCCGGTGAAAACTGATCGGCGAAAAGGCGTCTGATGATTTCATGATCGGCGGAATGGCCGGCAGAATGACTTTTTCTGTACGGATAGTAAAGAATTTCCTGTAAGAAGCGTCAAACTTCGTCATTTTGAATGATTTGCGGTCAGGTTGTTTACATGCTATACTGAATGCCGTGAGTAATACGTTCTTTGGAAATCAAGGAAGCAGCGGATCTTCTGCGGGAAGCAGACCGGACAGATATGCCTCCGGCACCCGGCTTAGTTCCGCCCCTCTCTCATTTATCTGTTCACTTCCTTCGGAATTGATGGTAAGATAGTCATGGCTATTATCTTTTTGTGATACCAGGACGGAGAAAATCATGGAGTGCCGGGAAGCGGAGAGGAACGTTCAGAAGTATATTGCAGGTAAGCTCAGCGACCGGGAGTGCGCGGCCTTTATCAATCATGTCCGCCACTGCACGTCCTGCTACGATGAGCTGGAGACCTACTTCACGATCGACTACGCCCTTCGTCCGGGCGAGGAGGACACCGCCGGCAAGTCCTTTG
>CACXEL010000455.1 GCA_902766655.1 uncultured Lachnospiraceae bacterium
CCCGCCCGAGTAGAGCACGCCGCCGACGATGATGCCCACGAAGAGCGAGCTGTAGACCTCCTTGGTGATCAGGGCCAGGAGAATGGCGATGATCGGCGGAAGAAGCGACCAGATTGTTGCGTACATAATTATTTCCCTCCTCAAAAATATGGGTTTACCCGCAAAAAAGGCTGCAGGAGCATGACCTTTTCCGGCGGCTGCACCTGCCTGCCGGTCTCCTGCCCTTTCCGCGGGCGCGGTCTCAGCCGGGGCGGGACCGGCAGCCATGGCTCAGCTGCCTTCCTCCGTTCAAAACGGTCCTTCCCGTCTGAGAACTGTCTCCGGGCCGCGCTTTCGTCCCGCAGACAGATGCAATGATCCAGCACCGCCGGCGAAGGCTGCCACTCCTCCGCGGCCTCACGGCCGGATAGCCACGATGCAATAACGTTTACATTCTATCTTATCTTCCGGAAAAAATCACCACTTTTTTGATTTATCACGTTAAATTCTTTTTGCGTTGCCACGTTGAACCCATAAATTCCAAACCTTCTCCTCATCATTTCCTCGAAAATACCCTCCGACGGCGGATGGCGGGCCATCAGGTCAGGCTTCTTCCATTCAGACGGGCCGGGCGTGTGCACCTGATTGTCGCAGGAGCTTCTCTGCAATCCGTGGGAGACGGATCTTTTCAGGCCCCGCCACGAAAAAGCGGAACCGGACAGCCCTTCCGCAAGGACTCTCCGGCTCCGCTCATGCGTCGCTCAAATATATGATTTGGGAAAAAGCCTCTACAGCAGGGCGATCAGGATCGCGCACAGAATGATCAGAATGCCTCCGCAGGTCATGAGAAGGGCCCAGGAAAAATTGCTGATGATCGGCCGCATGACCTCGCCGGTGGCAGCCCGCATCCGCTTGATGGCCGTCTCCCGGACTCTGGGGGGCCGGACCTCCCGGATCACGGTACGTCTCATAAAGACGATCAGGTAGTCCAGGGAGTTGTTGAAGAATCTCAGGACCGCGCTCCAGGCGATAAAGCCTCCCTTTGCGGCCGGGATCAGCACCTTGTCCTCTCCGAAGAGGGCCGCCAGGCTCTGCCAGCCCTTGAAGAAGGCCGCGGCCGCCGGCCCGGATACCTTGTTCTCGCCGAACACGGCTGCGACCGTGCCCATGAGGCCGGGCAGCCATTTTGTGATCATGGGCCTGTAGAGGAGGTCCTCCAGGTCGAGCCAGGCCGGCCAGAGGTTCACGTAGGAGCCGTTGCGGTACAGGACATGCCTCACGATGAGGAGGTAGATCGCCGCGCCAATCCCCAGGGAAATGAGACCACCCTTCAGATTGACCCAGATAAAGGCCTCGAATTCCAGAATGTGGTCCTCCCCCGCCATATAGAAGGCCAGGTTCTTCATGACCGCCGGCACGCCCAGGACCACCATGAAGACGGAGGACCCGCAGATGGCGATGGTGGAGGCCAGATTCATGCAGCGGCTGTCGGCGTCGAAGGCGGCCTGCCGGGCAGGGTCCGCATTTTTCTCGAGGAAGATGCAGATGAAGAGCTTGAGCATGTAGCCGAAGGTGCAGCCGCCGGAGACGAGGAAGATCCACTCGGCGATCTTCAGGAAGATGGCCAGATCGCCCATGCCGGCCGGTCCCACGCAGAGCTTGGCCATCTCCTCCGCGATCTCATAGGCGTGGACGATGCCCTCGTGGAGCATGGTCTTGGAAATGTAGCCGTTGAAGAGCGGTACGCCGCTGATGCCCAGGGCGCCCAGCGCGAAGGCGATCTTGAGGGCCGTCTTGTTCCGGCCCCATCCCCGGATGTCGTCCAATGTCAGGGTGTGGAGGTTCATGATGACGACGCCCGCCGCCATGAAGAGGACCAGCTTGATCAGGGAGTGGTTGGTCATGTGGAGGACCGTGCCGGACAGGGCCAGGGCGATGCCGGCGTGGGCTTCATGATGGACGGCTTCATAGGCGCCCATGCCGGAGATCAGGAGATAGCTTCCGATGCCGGTCAGGATGAAGCCGATCTGGGACATGGAGGAGCAGGCCAGCGTCCGCTTGAGGTTCACGGAGAATAGGGCCAGGACCGCGCCCAGGAACATGGTGATGAGGCCCAGGATGAGGACGATCAGGCCGAAGGTCATATTGCCGGTCATGGCCGTGACGGACGTCATGAGGATGCCGTAGACACCGACCTTGGTCAGGATGCCGGACAGGAGGGCCGAAGCCGGAGAAGGCGCCACCGGATGGGCCTTGGGCAGCCAGATATGGACCGGGTACATGCCGGCCTTGCAGCCGAAGCCGACCAGGATGCAGATGGCGCCGGCCAGGATCACGCCCTGCCTGTCGGAGGCAGCCACCGCCGCGGAGAGCTCCGAGAAGGTCAGCGTGCCGACCGTGAAGTAGATCATGGCGAGGCCCATGAAGAGGACCAGGCCGCCGATGACCGCGATGAAGAGGTAGGTGTAGCCCGCTCTGACCGCGGACGGCGTCTCCTCGTGGATGACCCAGGTGAAGGAGGTGAAGGAGAGGATCTCAAAGCAGACGAAGGCGGTGACCAGGTCCGCCGAGAGCATGACTCCCTCCGTGGCGCCCAGGGTCACGAGGACGAAGAACCAGTAGTGGTTGAGCCCCTCCCGCTCATGTTTGAAGTACTCTCTCGAGAAGAGGGAGGTACCCGCCCACATGATGGCCGTGATGATGGCATAGGCGCACCGGAACCCGTCCGTCATGAAATGCAGCCCCGTGATCAGGATCCCGTCAATGTCAAAGACCGGCAGGAACCGGGGCAGGCAGAGCACTGCGCCCAGCTCTATGAAGCAGACTATGATGACAAATATGTCCCGCCTGTCCTCGCTCTTTTTCCCCAGCACGTAGGAGACGAAGGCCATGAGGACCGGGAAGAAAACAAGAAACGCTATCAGCATGCTGTCACTCCTTTCCGGCCGCTGTCAGATGAGTCCCTGGGCTATGCTGCCCAGGAAGCTCATGACCGGCCCCGGGAAGAGACCGAAGGCAATGTCAAACGCCGTGAAGATACCGATGGATACCAGGATCCGCCAGCCCGCGTCACCGACAGCTTCTCCCTCGAAGCGCCCTGTGCCCTGAATCGGGAAAAAGGCTCTCACGGAGATGGTCAGCGTGTACATGGCGCAGAGGAAGGCGCCGGCTATGAGGGCCACCACACCTATGTAGGAGGCCGGGAAGGCCGCGTCGATGCCCGCCCAGATGAGCCGCCACTTGGAAATGAAGCCGCAGAAGAGCGGAATACCTGTCAGGGAGAAAGCGCCGATCGTGTACATGCCGAAGGTCCAGGGCATTTTCCGGCCCACACCTGTGAGCTCAAAGATATACTTCTTCCCGGTCACATGCATGAAGGAGCCGGCACACATGAAGAGGCAGATCTTGATGATGCCGTGGAAGAGGAGGTGGGCCAGCCCGGCCAGGAGACCGGCCGGCGTGAGCACCAGGATGCCGAACATCATGTAGGAGAGGTTGCTGACCGTGGAGAAGGCCAGCCGGCGCTTGAAGTGCCGCTGCCGGAGGGCCTGGGCCGCCGCAAACACGATGGTGAAGGAGATGAAGAGGAGGCAGACGGTCTGTGCCCATGTCCCCCGCAGGATCTCCGGCCCGTAGACGAACCAGGTGAAGCGCGTCACCGCGAAGACGCCGGAGTTGACGACCGCCACCGCGTGAAGGAGGGCCGTGACCGGGGTCGGCGCGACGCCGGCCGTGGGCAGCCAGGAGTGGAGCGGGAAGATGGCCGCCTTGGTGCCGAAGCCGAAAAAGCCGAAGAGGTAGACGATCAGCATGAGCTGCCGGTCAAGGCCGGCGTTCAGGGAGCCGCCGTAGAGGAAGGCGCCTGCCTGCCCCGAGACGGTGGCCATGATCACGGCGATGAAGGCCAGAGCCGCGCCGCCGATGGTGTACATGGCGTACTGGCGGCCGGCATAGAGGCTCTCATGGTCCTGGTAATGGGCGACCAGGGGGATCGTGACCAGGGTCAGCATCTCAAAGAAGACGTACATGGTCACCAGGTTGCCGCTGAAGGCCACGCCCAGCGTGATCCCGTAGGTCATGGTGAAGAAGCCGAAGAAGCTGGTCCGCCTGTCCGCGTGCTCCATGTACTCGAAGGCGTAGAGATTGACCACCGGCCACATGACAGAGACCAGGCCGGCGAAGAGCATGGCCATGCCGTCGGGCAGGAAGCCTATCTCGAAGCCGCGCGTGAAGCTGTAGACAGTGAAGGGCGCACGGCCCCCCGAGAGGATGGCCAGCCATACCAGGACGGACGTGATGCAGCTGATGACCTGGACCAGGACGTTGCGCCTGTGATCATCCTTCACGTCCGCAAGCAGGACGGCGAAACCCCCCGCCAGGGGAAGAAGTATGGATAAACAGATAAATATAGGAGTCAAGTCAGCCACCTGTTTCTTTTTATCGCAATCGGCTTGTTCCGGTACTTATTTCCCTCAGATCCCGGCTGCCCAGGCACGGAAGGTGTTCGCCAGCGGGGAGGCGAAGAGGCCGACCAGAAGGGCCACCGCACAGAGGAGGATCATGGGGATCGTCATGAGGGCGGAGGGTTCGCATTTTTTGAGGGAGGCGCTGTCGAATTCTTCACCCGGGAAGAAGGCATCCACCACCACCGGGAAGAGATATCCGGCAGTCAGCAAAGCGGAAATCAAAAGGACGATGGGCGGAAGGTAGGAAAGGACACCCATACCGTCGCCGAGGGCCGCCTGGGCAATGTACCACTTGCTGGCGAAGCCGCCCATGGGCGGGATGCCGACCAGAGAGAGGGAGGCGATCATGAAGCACCATACGGTAACGGGCATCTGCTTGCCGATTCCCTTGAGGTTCACGCCCCGCTCATGGAGCTTGTAAATGAAGACACCCGCGCAGAGGAAGAGGGTTCCCTTGGACACCGCATGCTGCATGAGATGAAGGAGGCCGCCGGTGAGACCGCCCGCGCTCAGGACCGAGAGGGCCAGCATGAGGTAGGACAGCTGGCTGATGGAGGAGTAGGCCAGCCTCTTCTTGAGGTTCTTCTCGCGGAAGGCCATGGTGGAGCCCATGAGGATGGTCAGCATGGCCAGGCACATCCAGGCCGTCTGTACCCAGGTTCCTCGGAGGAAGTCAGCACCGACGGAGAAGTAGATCATGCGGATCACGACCATGATACCGGCCTTGGTGATGATACCGGACAGGAGGGCCGAAGCCGGAGCCGGAGCCAGCGGGTGGGCCGCCGGAAGCCAGCCGTGCATGGGATACATACCTGCCTTGGTTCCGAAGCCCACAATGCCGATGAAGATCATGGCAAGGAGGAGCTTCTCGTGGCCGGCCGTCAGCGCGGGATCGAGGAAGCCGCCCGCAACGAAGTCCCTGGTACCGCTGCCGTAGTAGTAGACGAAAAATACTGCCAGAAGGCCCATGAAGGCGCCGCCGACCGAATAGAAGAGGTACTTGAGGGCTGCCGTGATGGCCTCCCTCGTCATCTCATGGAGGACCAGGGGCACCGTGGACAGGGTGGCCAGCTCGAAGAAGAGGTACATGCTGACCAGGTTGCCGCACATGCAGACGCCCAGCATGGCACCGTAGGAGATGAAGTAGAAGGCGAAGAAGACCTCCTCCCGCTCTTCCATCTTCATATACTCAAAGGCATAGAAGAGGACGCAGGTATACATGACCATGACCATGGCCATAAAGAGGATCACGTACCCGTCCAGGGAGAAGTACAGGGTCACATTTTCGCCGAAGCTGATGACGCGGGCGCTGCCGCCGCGTACCATCTGTACGATGGCCAGAAGGTCAGTTGCCGCCATCACGGCCACGTACCCGATATGCCTCTTCCGGGACTCACCGATCTTCATGACAGAAAGCACTGTGCCGGCAATCATTGGTAATAAAATTATAGCAAGGAAAGACATAGGAACCTCCCAAATAAGAATCGTCAGAAGAACATTCCGAATCCCTTCTCAATGACGGCCACCGCCGCCCAGGAGAAAAGGCCCATGAAGAGGTTGGCCAGCATGAGAACAGCGGCCGGTATCACGTAATCCCATTTGACACCGCCCGGCATGTCGATCACGGGCTTGGTCAGGTCGCTTCCGCGTTTGGTATAAATTCTGATCACGGTCCTCAGGAAATACAGGACGTTGAGCACGGTGCTCACCGCCAGGGCCAGCATGATGGCGAAAAAGATCCAGCCGCCCGCATCCGCGGCCGCGAGGCCGAAAAGGATCTTGGAGGAGAAGCCGGCGAAAATGGGGATGCCGATCATGGAGAGGGCAGCCAGGGTGAAGAACATGCCGGACTCCGGCGCCCTGAAACCTGCCCCCTGAAGGTCCTTGAACCGGAGACTTTCTCCGGAGACCTCTGCCAGACGGGGAGTCGTGAGGAAAAGCAGGGATTTGGTCACCGCATGCCCCAGGATGTGGAAGACGGCGGCCGTAAAGCCGGCCGGGCCGCCCAGCCCGATGCCCATGTAGATATAGCCGATCTGGGCTGCGGAGGAGAAGGCGACCATGCTGTTGGCATTGTTGACCCGGATGGCGGAGACGGAGCCGGCCACCATGCCGCAGATTCCAAGTACGAAGAGGATCCTGGACAGGGGCATCTGCTGCCAGACCTGGAGGCCCACGACCCGCCAGATGATCTTGATGAGGAGAAAGATGTAACTCTTCGAGACCAGGGAGGAGAGGACCGCGCCCGAGGTGGGCGTCGCCATGCCGTAGGTGTCGGGCATCCAGTAATGGAAGGGGAAGAGACCGCTCTTGATGCCAAGTCCGATGACGATGATGCCAAGGGCCAGCGTGAGCGGTGGGATGCCCTGCCTTGCTGCCCAGAGCTCCGCGATCGCCTCCTGCATGGGGACCATGAGAAGATGGCCCGTCAGATCGTAGAGGAGGACCACACCCAGGAGGAAAAGGCCGGAGCCCAGGAGGTTCAGGATCATGTAGCGGACCGCCGCCAGGGTGGTCCGCCCGATCTCCCGGGCAATCAGGACGCCGCAGCTCGTCAGGGTCAGGATCTCGACGAAAACGTAGCCCGTAAAGATGTCGTTGGTCCAGGCCATGGCCATGAGGGCGGCCGTCATAAGGTTCAGGACGCTGAAATAAAGGTTTACCTTGCTCTCATCGATGTCGATGGCTGTGAATCGCCAGCCGCCGACGACCGAGCAGAACATGACGATCAGGAAAGTGAGGGCGATCAGGGCCTCCAGGCACCCGGCCCGGATCTCATTTCCCCAGGGAGCGGGGAATTCGCCCATGGAGTAGGTGAAACTGCCAAAGGTCCGGGTATGCAGGAGCACGAAGACATCCATCACCGGCAACGCCAGGAGCAACAGGCGCACGGCAACAGAGGCGGCCTTGGCGGGCAACAGCAAGCAAAGCGCCGCGCAGAACAGGCTCGCGATGAGCATAAAGAGGGGAAGGCTGCAGACGATGCTCATAGCTCTTCCTCCTTTTGTTTACGTTCACTGCGCAGAGCGCGATAGATCTCGTCCATGTCGAGCGTGTGATAGCGCG
>CACXEL010000456.1 GCA_902766655.1 uncultured Lachnospiraceae bacterium
GTGATGAACTGCTTGCCGCCATCTGGCGCAGACCCTAAGTCGTCAACGATCGTCAGGTTCCCTTCCGGGGTGAGGCCGGATTCTGTCCCGGCAGCGCTGGTCCCGGTATCAGCAGTGGTCGTATTACCGGAGCCGGTTCCTGCCGTGCCGGTCGATGCACTGGAACCGCCCGTTCCTGTTTCACTGGCCGATGTCCCGGAGCTGCCGGTCCCTTCGCTCCTGTTCCTCGCCTGCTCGATCAGCTCCTGCACGAGCTCGCTGTCCAGGGAAATGGAGAGCGCTCCGTCCTCCTCGACCTCCACCGGCACCGTCTTCACGTCCATATAGTCGGCGCACACATAGCCCGTATGCTCAGGAATCGCGATATAGAGCCAGTCGCCGTGGTCCTCCAGGACCTCGACCGTATCGCCGTTCCTCAGCTTATCGATGACACCGTAATGGAGGTCACCGCCCGAGCGGACGTTGAGCAGGGATCCATCGGTCTTGACCGTGCCGATCTTCATTTCCTTTGTGCCGTCATCCTTTTCCCTGCTTTCTCCACTCTGACTGGATGAGGCGCTGCCGGATACGCGGCCAGTAGCAGATGAGCTGCCGGATTCTGTTGAGGATGAACTGTTAGACCCCGTAGAAGAGGAGCTGCTTTTATTCCCATCCGTTTTGTCTGAGGAATTGGTTGATGTGCTCCCGGATGCCGATCCGCTCTTGTTGTCCGGCTTTACTTCCTCCGCCGGGATCTCATTCACGATCACACCGCTCCCGGAAGACACCCCAGTCTCCCCGGTATAGGCAAATGAAGACACCGGAAGCAGCCCCGCCCCCAGCACGGCCGTCAGAAGGATCCCTGCCACTCTTTTTTTCATTTCTCAAATTCCTCCTCATTACTCTCTGCCTCTTTCGCTTCATTCGCAGCCGGCAGTTCATCAAATTCTCCGGCATTGGCCTTTCGGATGATGACCGCAAGCTGCTCCGGCGTCAGGTTCGCCGCGTGTACCATGTCATGGATGCAGGTGTTCTCCGCCTCACGATATTTCCGCTCCAGCTCCTTCAGCTTTGCATCCCATTCGTCCCTTTTGGTGCGGGCCTTTTTCAGCTCCGCGCCGAGCTTCTTAAGCTTTACCTCGTCCATTTTTTTCGACTCCTTTCGGGAATGGGAAAATCCTTTTTGAGAATCAGAGACGATTCTTTTTCTCAAAATCAAAGAATTTTGAGAAAAAAGAACCGTCCCTGATTCTCAAAAAGGACCTGCTTCCTTCTCCCTCTTTATCATCCTCACGGCAGCCTGCCAAAGCAGTAGAAATGCGCCTGCCAGTAACTCGTCTGCATACTCGCGTACTGCACCGGATGCCCGCAGTGGATCATCATGCCGTTCCCGACATAGATGGCCACGTGCGAAGCGCCGCTCGTGTCATAGGTCCCCTGGAAGAAGACCAGGTCACCGGGCTTCGCCTCCGACGGCGGGATAATGGCGCATACCTGCCGCAGGCCTTCCGCCGTGAGCCGGCCGTAGTTCCACCCGTTCCCACAGTGGTTGATGACCCAGCTGACAAAACCGGAGCAGTCGAAGCTGGTCTCCGGACTCTCGCCTCCCCAGACGTAGGGGTAGCCGAGATATTTCTCCGCCTCCTGGATCATCCGGGCGAACCGGACATCGGAGAGCGCCTCCCCGGGGATGTCGTAATGCAGGACTTCCGTCGCGTTGGCGTAGATATCGTCCTTAAACAGGTAATCCTTGTTCCCCTTCAGCGTGACCAGGATCCGGTACCGCTCCATCTCCTCATCCGTCAGTCCCCAGGAAGCGATGACCGCAGCAAGGCTCCGATTCCTGACTTCCACCGTCAGGATCTTCTTTGTCTCGGTCTTCGTTACCTCCACGGTCTCTCTCCCGTTATCGTCCGCGATAAATGCCTCCCAGGTCTTATGCCCGTGCAGGCTCGCCTGCATGTGGCTGTCATAGTAGACGTCGAACTGCACGCCGTACCGGTCAAAATTCCCGGTATCCTCAACGGTATACTCAACGCCGTTCATGACCACCTTCGTGCCCATCGGAACGAAAGGCCTCTGTGCATCGACGGCAATCGTATGATTTGATGTCGGATAGACGCCGCTGGCCGTAGGACCTCCGGACCAGATGCCGCAGCAGATGGGGCAGTTGCAGTAGCCGCTCGTCACGACCTCGCCCAGCGACTCCCCGACCCGGACCTCCTTGGTCTCGGTGACGGTCTCCGTCCGGTGGCTCGTAGAGTAATGGTACTGGGCTTCGAAGATCTCCCGCAGCGCCAGCTGGACCTCCTCCCTCGTATAGTCCTCATAAAGGACCGTGAGAAATGCAGCCAGCTCATAGGGATCATGGTTGATCTCCGCCCCCGTGACCTCCACCTCGTCGTAATCGGGATTTTCCTCCCTTATCCTCCTAATCTCCTCCCGGAGTGACGCTTCCATGGCCCGGTAGTCCTGCTCCGCCCCTAAGATGTCGTCATCCTCCGCTGTAAATGAAGTCACCAGCACCGTATTCCCGCTCCCCGACAACATGGCCGAGCTGAGTGAAAAGA
>CACXEL010000457.1 GCA_902766655.1 uncultured Lachnospiraceae bacterium
CCCAGCGCTCTGTCATACTTGCCGTAACCCGGTCTGCAGCTGCCGGGGCCTTCCTCCCAGAGCTGACGGCCGTGGTCGGGACGGATATATCCGTCGAAGCCGCAGTCATGGTAGGCGCGGAGCACTTCGATGATGCCGGTGTCGCCGCAGCAGTCGCGGTGGGCAGCCTCGGAGAAGTCGCCGTTGTCGAAGTGCTTGATGTTGCGGATGTGGGCGAAGGCAATCCTGTCGCAGTGCTTCCGAACGATGTCGGCGCAGTTGTTGGCCGGGTTGGCGTTCAGGGAGCCCGTGCAGAGGGTAAGGCAGTTGTGCGGGTCATCCACCATCTTGAGGAGCTTCGCGCAGGCCTCCTCGTTGACCATGAGGCGGGGCAGGCCGAAGATATCCCACGGCGGATCGTCCATGTGGATGGCCATCTTGATGTCAGCCTCCTTGCAGGCCGGCATGATGGCTTCCAGGAAGTAGCGGAGGTTCTCCCAGAGCATTTCCTTGGTGACAGGGGCATAGGCCTTGAAGAGCTCGTCCAGCTTGGCCATGAGCTCCGGCTCCCAGCCGGGGAAGGTCATGTTGTACTTCTCGGTGAAGCTCATGATGTACTCGGCCATGGCCTTGTAGTCGTCCTGGATCATGTCCTTCTGGTAGAACAGGGCGGTGGAGCCGTCGCCGACCGGATGGAAGAGGTCGGTCCTGGTCCAGTCAAAAATGGGCATAAAGTTGTAGCAGATGACCTTGACGCCGAACTTGCCCAGGTTTTTGATGCACTGCTTGTAGTTCTCGATCAGGGCATCCCTGGTCGGGAGACCGATCTTGATGTCGTCATGGACGTTGACGGACTCCACGCACTCGGCGTCGAAGCCGTAGGCATGGATCTGGTCCACGACCTCCTTGATCTCGTCCTCCTCCCAGATCTCACCCGGCATCTTGTGGTGCAGGGCCCAGACGATGCTCGTCACGCCCGGGATCTGTTTGATGTCGCCCAGGGTAATGGGGTCATTTCCTTCGCCGTACCAGCGCCATCCCATCTTCATAGATTGTACCTCCTTGGGTAGTTATGATTAGCTTTTGCTCCTGCCGGGCTCAACGAGCCGGCCATTGTTTCCTTCAATAAGTAGATAATACCATCCAAACCGCCTCCAATCCATAACAATATCACTCATTTTAGCAAAAACTGACTTTCAGTCCCAGTACGGCACCGTATTTGTCGCAATAAAGGCAGTGTCTCAAGGGAAATGAGTACACTGCCTTTTTCCTACACTCTTTTCAGTTCAGACCTGCCTCAGCATTGCCGCGCCGCAGAGCAGGCTTGTCAGTCCGGATCGACCTCAGCGCTGCCCCGCCTTATGAGGCGAACAGTGCCGGTGAGCCGCACAGTTCCTTCCGGATGGGCCTCCACCGTCAGGCTTCCGCCGGGCTGCCGCAGCGTGAGCCTGACCGGCTCCTTCGCGCGGGCCGCCAGATAAACGCCGACGGCTGACGTGCCGCTGGCGCAGGAATTCTCCCAGAAGAGGGTTCCGGCCGCCGGAACATAGACCAGAGGCGTGAGCGCTGCCGCCTTCTCATCCAGGAACATAAGGCCGACAGCGTCGGCGCCAAGGCAGCTGCACCAGGCCACCGCCATCTCCTCCGCCTTCTCACGGGGCATTTTTTCCTTCAGTATGATATGGGAAATGCCGTCAAAGACAACCACCGGCTGCCTCCCTGCCCCCGGCAGGTCCGCCTCCTCTACGGCGGCCGGCCTCGGCATATCCACTGTGCCGTGCCAGATGCCGCCGCTGCCTTCCTTGACTTCCGCCATAACAGGGCTGAAAGCTCCGGAAACACGAAGCTTCATCCGGCCTTCTGCTCTGCCCTCCTCCATCGCCACGACCGCCGCCGCGCTCATGGAGGCGTTTCCGCAGAACTCGCCGCCGGCCATGCGGAGGACCATATCGTACCCTTCCTCATGGGAAATGAACCCCACCTGCTCCGCCGCCGGCTCCAGGGCCATGAGGCGGGCAGCCACGGCCGGCTGGAGGCCGGCAGGCACACTCGTCCGTACGAGTATGGTCACATTTCCCGTCGGATCCAGCAGAATATAGTCTGTCTTCATTTTCCCCCCGGTAGCAAGCTCCTCCATCCGACGGATGGAGGAGGCAGTCTTCTGTCTTTATCGCTGGTAGTTGCGGAGGAACTGTATGGTCCTCTCCTGTCTGGGATTGCCGAGCACTATTTCAGGATGCCCCTGCTCGACGATGACGCCCTTGTCCATGAAAATGACGCGGTTGGAGACCGCCCTGGCGAAGGGCATCTCGTGGGTGACGACCACCATGGTCATCTTCTCGTCCGCCAGCTGGCGGATGACCTTGAGGACCTCGCCCGTCAGCTCAGGGTCCAGGGCGCTGGTGGGCTCGTCGAAGAAGAGGATGGCCGGGTTGAGGGCCAGGGCCCGGGCGATGGCCACGCGCTGCTGCTGGCCGCCGGAGAGCTGGCAGGGATAAGCGTCCGCGCGGTTCTCCAGGTTCATCTTCCTGAGGAGCTCCATGGCCTCCTCATAGACCTCCTCCTTGTCCCTCTTCTGGACGCAGATGGGGGCATCCATGATGTTCTTCAGAACGGAATAGTGCGGGAAGAGGTTGAACTGCTGGAAGACCAGGCCGAAGTAGCTCTTGACCTTTCTGAGCTCCGCCTCGGAGACGTAGCGGGCATATCCTTCCGCGCCAGTGGTGGCGGCGGGCACGCCCATATAGCTGATCTCGCCGGCATCGATGGTCTCGAGGAAGGTGGCGCAGCGAAGCAGGGTGCTCTTGCCGGAGCCGCTGGGGCCGATGATGCTGACCACCTCGCCGGAATCGACTTCCAGGCTGATATCTTTCAGTACCTCCAGGCCGCCGAAGGACTTCTGGATGCCTTTCATTTCCAAAATCATGTCGCTACCCCCTTATCTGTAATAGTCGAGTGCTTTTTCGATCCGCTCCATGCCGAAGGCGACGGCGTAGTTGGCTATGAAGTAGAAGACGCCGGCGATGATGAAGGGCATGAAGGAGGTCTGGGAAGCGGCGATCTGCTTGGCGATGGAGAACATCTCGTTGTAGGCCAGGGTGAAGGCCAGGGAGGTGTCCTTGACCAGGGTGATGACTTCATTTGTCACGGAAGGAAGGATGGCCTTGACGACCTGGGGCAGGATGATCTTGAAGAAGGTCTGGGAGGAGCTGTAGCCCAGGACCTCGGCCGCCTCATACTGGCCTTTGGGGATCGTCTCGAAGCCGCCGCGGTAGATCTCCGCGAAGTAGGCCGCGTAATTCATGGAAAATCCGATGATGATGGCCGGAAAACGATAGCCACGGATCGACCAGCCGAAAATGTAGAAGGGTCCGAAATACCACATGAGGAGCTGGAGCATGAGCGGCGTGCCCCGCATGATGGCGATATAGATCTTGGTGATGTTCCTGACGACTCCGTAGCGGGACTGGCGCAGGAACATGACGACCATGCCGAGCGGCAGAGAAAAGAGGACAGTCAGAAAAAAGATAGCGCAGGTGCGAAGCATGCCGACGCCCATGGTGGAGAGCATGGTGGATACGCTCATGGTTCTTCCTCCCGGAAAAGAAAAGATCGGGCCGTCATGCGGCGGCCCGATGTTCATGTTACTGGTTGTCGCCCGCGATCAGGTAGGAACCAGCGGTCAGATCGATGGCGATGGCATCGATGGCGCCTGCCTTGAGGTCGTTGTAGGCGATGGTGTAGGTCTCATAGACCTTGAGCTCACCGAAGGTATCGGCCAGATCCTTGCGGTCGCCCTCCAGCATGTCGTAGGCGGAGGTAGCGGTCTGCACGCCGACAACCTTGCCTGCAAGGTCAGCGAGGGTCTTGATGTCGGAATCGGCGGCGACCAGGATGCC
>CACXEL010000458.1 GCA_902766655.1 uncultured Lachnospiraceae bacterium
GGAGATCAGCAGGTAATCGACACCCTCTGTGATGAAGCCCTGCGCGGCCTGCAGCTGCTCGTCATTCTTCAGGCTGTAGAAGGTCTTGAGCTCATAGCCGTTGTCGGCCGAGAAGACTGCTTCCATATCCTTGACGTTCGCCTCGCGGTAGCCCGACTCTGAGGGCGGATTGTTGACAACGCCGACCGTGATCGAGCCGGAAGCCTCCGTCTTGGCCGGTTCAGCCGTCTGAGTGCCGCCGCTGCTGCTTCCGCCGCTGCCGCCGCAGCCGCTGAGCGCGAAGCTCATCGCCAGAACTCCTGCCAGTAACAATGCACTGATCTTTTTCATACCTACATTTCCTCCTTTTTGATTTACCTTGCGGTAACCATTCGGTTCCTGTTGCCACTATGAT
Source organism: uncultured Lachnospiraceae bacterium (assembly GCA_902766655.1). GTDB lineage: Bacteria > Bacillota > Clostridia > Lachnospirales > Lachnospiraceae > Chordicoccus. Next base: position 395 of record CACXEL010000458.1, read on the forward strand.
AGCCCGGTGACCGAAAAGAGTAAATGAAGGCTCTTTCCGACTTGGTTCAAAATCTTACCGCATTTTCCGCCGGAAAAGCGCCGCGGTTAAGAATCGTCCTATTCCGGTTGATTATGGTACTGAGCCCGGTATTCCGACGGCGTCATGCCCGTATTTTTCTTGAAAATATAGCTGAAATAGTGGGCGTCGTTGTACCCCGCCTCGTAGGCGATGTGGGAAGTCTTCTCCCCGGTCGTCCGCAGCAGCTCCTTTGCCTTGCCGAGCCTGAGGGAGAGCAGGTACTCCGTAAAAGTCTTCCCCGTGTACTGGGAGAACACCGCAGAGAACCGGCTCCGGCTCATATTCACGGCCGCCGCCACGTCCTGCAGCATGAGGTTGGGATTCTGGAAGTTTTGGGAAATGAAGACCAGCGCCTCCTTTATCACGGCCGGCATCTCATCCGTCACTTCCCCCATCTCCCGGACGCCGAGAATGATCGCATTTTCCTCCCTGCGCTCCGCGAGCAGGTGCCGGATATGCCTGGCGCTCCTGAAGCTCCGCAGAATCTCCTCGGGTGAATCCACGATCTCCCCGATCCCGATCCGGACCTTGCCGCACCCGGCGCGCTCCAGCTCCTGGGCGATGGAGGAGGACAGAGAATAAGCCTTCTCCTCCGCATCCTCATTGGCCGTGCCCGTGACCAGCAGCCTCGTTCCGACCCGGCCGGGGGAAGCCAGAACGCCTCCTTCAGCGGTGTCCGTAAAAATGCCGATGGCCTCCTGCCCCTTCCCGGCCGGCTCAAAGGCCGCGTCGATGACGACGTAGCAAGGCGCCGGCAGGGGGCAGCCCATGGCGGACAGCTGCCGGATGACGTTGGCGGCATCCGCCTCCGCGGCCTCGTCCGTGAAGAGGGAGCCCACCAGCTTCTCCTTCACGAGCTTGTCGTCATTTCCCATGCGGGCGCGGAGGCTCGAGGCGTGGGCGAGTGCATTTCTCTCCTCCAGCATCTGGGCGCTGACCTTGTCGAGGGCCTCCTTGAGGTCCGCCGAGTTGACCGGCTTGAGCAGGTATTCCCGGACGCCCAGCTGGATGCACTGGCGGGCGTACTCGAACTCGTCGTAGCCGCTCAGGACGATGATGCCGATCCAGGGCATCCGGGCGCGGAGGCTCCGGCAGAGCTCCAGCCCGTCCATGAAGGGCATCTTAATATCCGTGATCACGATGTCGGGGTTGGTGTCGCGGATCATCGGGAGCGCCATCTCGCCGTCCGGCGCCTCGCCCACCAGCGTATACGGAGTCCTCTCCCAGGGAAATGACTCCCGGATCCCCTCCCGGATCACGATCTCATCGTCAACCAGAAACACTTTCATTTTCGTAGATCTCCTCCTTGGTCCGGCAGGGCACCCGGAAGCTCACCTCCGTCCCGCCCGGCCCGCTTTTGATCGTAAGGCCCTCCGGCTCGTTGTAGTAGAGCCGGAGCCGCATGTTCACATTTACCAGGCCGAAGCCGCCGCCCCTGTCGCTGACCACGGGCGTCTCCTCCCGGATCCGCCTGTTCAGCTCCGCAAGCTGCTCCGCGCTCATTCCCGATCCGGTATCTCTCACGGAGAAATGCAGCCACCCGCCGTCTTCCTTCGCGGAGACATAAATCGTCCCGCCCCCTCGCTTGATCTTGATCCCGTGATAGAGGGCGTTCTCCACGATGGGCTGAAGGAGCAGCTTCAGGATGTAGTAGTTCCCGATCTCATCCGGTATGTCGATCTCATACCGCATGATGTCGCGGTACCTGGTCTGCTGAATCTTCAGGTACCCCTCGATGTGCTTCTTCTCCTGGCTGAGCGGGATCCAGTCGGCGCCGGAGGACAGGCTGATCCGGAAGAAGTCGCTTAAGGAGCTCGTGAGCCCGATGACCTCCTCCGTGCGCCCCGCCTCGGCCTTCCACACGATGGCGTCCAAGGTGTTGTAGAGGAAATGCGGATTGATCTGCGCCTGCATAGTCCGAAGCTCCGCCTTCCGGAGGCGCCTCGCGTCCTGCTCGCTCTTCTTCATCATGGCCTCCAGGTGGTCCGCCATGGTGTTGACCTCCCGGGTCAGGTTCCTGAGCTCCACGACCTCGGTGTCCGTGATCCTGGCGTCCAGGGTTCCGTCGGCCAGCACCGCCGTCACCTCCTCCAGCTTCTCGATGGGCTCCCGGACCAGGGCCGCCGTGGCCTTCATGGACCGGTTCCTGACCAGCATGGCGATGATCACGATGAGGGCCTCGATGACGGCCGTGACCAGGGTGATGATCTGCAGCCGCTCGCTCATCCGGGCGGTGGAGGTGATCTCGAGGGCAATGTAGTCGTTCAGCATGCTGTCGACCAGCGCCGCCACGCCCCGCACCTCAGCCAGGACCGCCTCGTTCTCCACCACGGGCACCCCCTGTGAGATGTTGTCCCGGATCTTGTCGATATAGTTCTGGAGGGTCTCCATGGTGCGCCCCGCCACGATCAGGGACAGACGGTTCTCCTCCGCCGTCCGGGCGGTGACTTCCTCGATGGTCTCATTTACCTCCATGATCTCCTTGTAAATACTGCTCTGGGGAAATGTCTGCTTCCCGCTGACGATATTCCAGGCCTTCTCGGGAATCTCCTCGGCGACCACGGACTTGAGCTCCGTGATCCTGCCCATCCTGAGGATGGCGCTGTGGTACCGCCAGGCGTAAAAGAGCATCAGAACCAGGCTGATGATGATGGGAAATACCAGCATCAGCACCAGCTTGTGGCTCATATCATAAATCGCCCCGAGTATGCTTCTCTCTTTCCTGACCCGTTCCATATTTCCTCAATATCCCCTCGGCTCCGCGTTCGATTGATACCGCCCGCTCCGTCTCTCCCCGCGGCTTAGTCCGGCAGCTCGGCCTCGCCAGGCTCCTTCCTGCCTCAATATCCCCTCGGCTCCAGATTCGAAAGATCCTGCTCGTCCGAAAATACCTGCTCGTCCGGGTGAATCGTCTTCTCCACCGCCTCGCCGTTCCTGAGCCGGAGCACTGTCTCCATGAGCTCCTTGCCCAGCCGCGGCGTGCACTCCACGATGCAGTTGATTTTCCCCTGCTTCAGCACGTCGATCGCGTCCTGCCCGCCGTCGATGGAAATGACAACAATGTCCTTCCCCGGCGCGAGCCCCGCCTCCTCGATCACGGGAATCGCGCCCAGCGTCATCTCGTCGTTGTGGCTGTAGACCACGTCGATCTCATCCCCGTATTTGTCCAGGAGGATCTTCATGCACTCCGCCCCGCGGCTCTTGATGAAGTCGCCGTCGATGCTCTCCAGGATGTGGATACGCCTGTCCCCGGCGACCGCGTCCGCGAAGCCCGCCTGCCGCTGTCGCATGGGCGTCGAGTTGGCGGTTCCCGTGATCTCCACGATATTGACCCGCTCCAGTCCCAGGCTGTCCGCCTTCCTGAGCAGGTACTCGCCTGCCTTCACACCTTCGCTGTAAAAGTCGGCGCCAATCAGGCACGTGGTGAGCCCTTCCTCCTTGGTGCTGATGTCGCGGTCCACCAGGATCACGGGAATGCCTGCATTTTTCGCCTCCAGGAGCACGTTGTCCCATCCGTCCTCCACGATCGGGGAAAATGCGATCACGTCCACCTTGTAGGCGATGAACCGCCGGATCGCGTCGATCTGGTTCTCCTGCTTCTGCTTGGCGTCCTCGAACATGAGACCGATATGATAGGCCTCCGCCTGGGCCAGGATATCATTCGTGTTCCCGACCCGCCAGGCGCTCTCCGAACCGATCTGCGAGAACCCCAGGAGCAGCTCCGGGTCCCCCTGGCCGCCCTCGCTCTTCCCGCACGCGGTCAAGGCCAGCACCATCGCCAGCATGCACCAAATCCACCTTTTCATGACAACCTCCTTGGCTTTTTGAGAAGCAGGGACGGTCCTTTTTTCTCAAAATCA
>CACXEL010000459.1 GCA_902766655.1 uncultured Lachnospiraceae bacterium
AGCCCCTCAAGTACCCCCTCATGTTCCAGGTCTGTCAGTGCATCCTCATCAACAAGACCGACACCCGCGCCTACTTCCCCTTCGACGATGCCGCCGTCACAGAACGGATCCACCGCCTGAACCCCGACGCAAAAATCTTCTTCCTCTCCGCCAGGACCGGCGAAGGCTTCGACGCCTGGACCGACTACCTGACATCGGAGATCCTCCGCTGGAAGAACTCCTGAATAGACCAATGGGCCGCTGCAGCTCCGTGCGTGACGCTGCGCCAAAAGAATCCCTCTTCCCTTAGGGAGATGCGGTCAGAGAGATTCTTTTGGCTCCGCTGCTTCGAAACAGGGATTTAATCGTCTTTACCGAAGCAAAATCAGGGATAGCGGTTCCATTAAGGTAACCCGGCTGCTTCGCGACAAACGGCAGCTCCCGCTTCCTCTCAGAATACCTACCATATCCACATCAAAGAACCCGGGGACAGGTCGGCAATACAGCCGCCCTGTCCCCGGGCTTTCTTATCTCATCTTTGTAATACCGGGCCATTTACCAGTAACACCGGATGGCTCCTTTCTTCAGGCACCCACGCCTTCACAGGTAGCTCCAAGGGACGCGGCGGTCCAGCCGTTCCTGGCTGCGCTACCGGATATCTCCTCCCTTCGAGCGTCCACACCTTCACAGGAAGCTCCGGGGGACGCGGCGGTCCAGCCGTTCCTGGCTGCGCTCCCGGATATCTCCTCTCTGAGGGCGTCCGAGGACGGCCGGTACTAGACTTTCGGGCTTGCCCGAAAGTCCTACGTGGGGTCGCGGGTCAGGCGGAACCAGACCGCCTGACCCCGTCCCCCACCTGTACCGCTGCCAGTCCGAGCGAGCGAAAGCGTCCCGTAGAGAGGAGATATCCGGGAGCGCAGACGGAACGGCTGGACCGCCCCATCCCCCGTCCCCGTCCCCCAGCGGCGTCAGCCGCGGATGAAAATCTCGATGCCGATGGCGATCAGGATGAGGCCGCCCAGGATGTTGGCGCGGCCGGCCAGGAAGTGGCCCAGGGTCCTGCCGAGCTTGACGCCGGCTATGCAGATGACCAGGGTCACGGCGGCGATGATCAGGGAACATACCAGGGCCGCAAGTGCGTCGTAGCCGGCGATGGCGAAACCGACGGAAAGGGCGTCGATGGATGTGGCAATGCCCTGGATGATAAGGCCGCCGGTGTTGACGGCCGGGGGTTCCAGGCCCTTGCGGCGGGTCTGAATGCCTTCAATCAGCATCTTGCCACCGATGTAAGCCAGAAGGCCGAGGGCGATCCAGGGGATGAACCGCTGCAGGCCGGTGAAAATGTTGACGATCGTGTGGACGCACAGCCACCCGAGGAGCGGCATGAGGAACTGGAAAAAGGCAAAGCAGCCGGCGATGGAAAGCTGCTTTTTAGGCTTCATGCCGGGCTCGGCCAACCCATTGGCCATGGATACCGAGAAGGCGTCCATGGCAAGTCCCACGCCCAGAAGGGCGCTGCTTGTGATAAATACCCAGCTCATCATTTCTTTTTCTCAGCCCTCTCTTTCTTCAGAATCCGGATTTCACGCTTGAGGGCGTAAGGAGCCACCACCTTCATCATCTCCTCGGCTGTGTGCATTTCACTGGCCTCCGGGATATCTCTTGAGAGATGGATGGCATCGAACTCGCAGCGTGTCGTGCAGAGGCCGCAGCCGATGCACTGGTTGAGGTCGACGGTGGTCGCGCCGCACTTGAGGCAACGGTTGGCCTCCTTCTTCACCTGCTCCTCGGTCAGCGGGATCCGCAGGTCATCAAAGGTGTGGAGGGCTTCGCCGGGCTTCATTCCCGGCATCTGCCTCGGCGAATTGTCGTAGGAGTCGACAAGAATGTTTTCCCTGTCGAGCTCGATAAAGTTCCTAAGGTCGCGCCCGATAGTCAGAGACTGACCCGGGTGGACGAACCGGTTGATGGAGACCATGCCCTGCTTGCCGGCGGCGATGGCGTCGATGGCGAAACGGGCGCCGTGGTAAATGTCACCGCCCACGAAGATATCCGGCTCCGCAGTCTGGTAGGTCACGCCGTCCGCCACCGCGGTGCCGTTCCTCCTCAGCTCCACGCGGCTGCCGTCCAGCAGGTGGCCCCACTCGGCG
>CACXEL010000460.1 GCA_902766655.1 uncultured Lachnospiraceae bacterium
CCTTTTTTCTCAAAAATCTTTGATTTTTGAGAAAAAAGGAACGTCCCTGATCCTCATTTCCACCCACGCACAGATGTGGTATGATAGTGGAAAATAAACGCCGTCCGCGGCCTGATAATACAAGCGAGGAGCATCTATGGCACTGAGTATTTACGATCTTAGAACTGAATATCTCACGAACCCCATCGGCATCGACACCGCCCGCCCCGTCATCTCCTGGAAGCTGGCCAGCGGGAAAATGAACACCCGCCAGGCGGCCTGCCGCCTGACCCTGGGCACCGAGCCCGGCACGGCGGACGTCTGGGACAGCGGTGAGCTTACAGCTGACGTCTCCACAGGCCTTTCCTGCCCGGAAGGCATCCTGGCTCCCTGCACCCGCTACTACGTCACCCTCCGCGTCACGGACAACCATGGGGAGCGTGCGGAGGCGGAAAGCTTCTTCGAGACCGGCCTCATGGATCCGACCATGAAGGCCTGGGAGGGCGCCGAATGGATCGGACCCGCCGAGCCTTTGCTGGACGCGGGGACAAGGGGTGTGTTCGGCATTTCCGTCAAATTCCGTTTCAGGGAGGGCAGCACCTGCTGCGGCCTGGTCTTCGGCGACCAGGACAAGCGGATCACGGACAGGGATAACTATTTCCGCTTCGACGTGAACGCGGTTACGATTCCGGCGACCTTGGATATCTACCGCGTGGGCATCGCCGCCGATGACAGGGCGGACAGGCCATGGGTATCATTCCCCCTCGTCGATGTCGACGATCCTGACAAGAAGCCGGTCATCACGGAAGACAACCGCTACAGCGTCCACGCTCTGGACGTCCAGGTGACCGGCGACTGCGCCTGGACCTATCTGGACGGCCATCGGGTCGACGTGACCTACCAGACCATGCCCTGGGGCGCGGTGGAGGAAGGCCCCCGCCAGCTCAATCCCATCGGCCCCAACGATGTCAACACCTACCCGCGCCTCAACAGGATCGGCTTTTTCATGAAGCGGGGGCAGAGCGCGGATTTCTGGGACCTCAAGGTCCGGAACCTGCGGAAGCCCTGGACCGTCGTGTACGAGGAGAAGGACCTTTTCTGCTTCCGCAGATCGGAGGAGAGCGTACGGTACCCTCTGTGCGGTGACTTTGACAAGGTCAGGCTTCTCTCCTATACCGGGGAGGAGGACTGCAAGGTGACCTTCGATCCCAGCCACACCTCCATCCCCATGCTCCGCAGGGAGTTCGATATCGCAGACAAGCCCCTGAAGGCCGCCCGCCTCTACATTACTGCCCGCGGCATCTACGACTGCCGCGTCAACGGAAATGAAATCACGGACACCTTCTTTGACCCCGGCCAGACCCAGTACGACAAGACCCTCATGTACCAGACCTACGACCTGACGGACCGCCTCCATCCGGGCAAAAATGCCATCGGCGTGATCCTCTCCTCCGGCTGGTGGTGCGACGGCCAGACCTTCACCCAGGGCAACTTCAACTACTGGGGAGACCGCGAGTCCCTCCTGGCCAAGTTGGTCCTGACCTACGCGGACGGGACGCGCGAGGTGGTCGTGACGGATCCCGATACCTGGCGCTGGTCGGGCGAAGGCCCCTGGACCTACGCAGGCTTCTTCCACGGCGAGCACTACGACGCCACCCGGGAGGAGAAGTTCGCCGGCTTTGCGGAGGCCGGCTATGATGACAGAGACTGGAGGGCACCGATCGTCGTCGGCATCACGCCGTTCCACGAAGAAGACGTTCAGGGCTCCGGCTTTACCATGTGGCCCACCGCCAACCTTACCGAGCCCGAAATCGTCGGCCAGACGGGCGGCGGTGTGTATGCGGGAAATGAACTCACAGCCAAAGCGGTCACGGAGATCCGTCCGGGTGTCTTCATTTACGACCTGGGCGTCAATGTGGCCGGTGTTCCCAAGGTGAAAATGAAGGGCTCCCGCGGCACCACCGCCCAGCTCCGCTTCGCCGAGATCCTCTGCCCCGATTTCCCGGAATTCGCCGGCCGGGTAGGCACGCTCATGGTGGAGAACCTGCGCGACGCCGACTGCACGGACCTCTACACCTTCAAGGGAGACCCGGAAGGAGAGGTCTACATGCCGCGCTTTACCTTCCGCGGCTGCCGCTACATCGAGATAAGCGGCGTGACGGAGGCGCCGGCCCCCGAGGACGTGCGTTTTGTGACGCTGTCCTCCGTCAGGGAGTTCACCGGCGACGTGCGGGTCGACAACGATATGATCAACTTCTTCATGGACAACGTGAGAAGGTCCATGCGGTCCAACTTCATCAGCATTCCCACCGACTGCCCGCAGAGAAATGAACGCATGGGCTGGAACGGCGACACTTCCATTTTCACCCGCACGGCTACCTTCAACGCGGACACCCGGGAATTCTACCGCCGCTGGCTCAAGGCCTGCCGCGACCTCCAGGAGCCGAACGGCTGCTTCCCCAACATCGCGCCGGTGGGCGGCGGCTTCGGCGGCTACACCTACAACAGCGCGCCGCTCCACGTCTGCTGGGAGCTCTATCAGCAGTACGCGGCTCTGGACATCGTGAAAGAGCATTATCCGGCCATGAAGGCCTTCATGGACTACACCGAGAAGAAGAATGCGGAGACAGGCGATATCGCCGCACCCATGACCCTGGGCGACTGGCTGGCCCCCGAGGAGACGGACGTGCAGCTCATCTGCCATGCCTTCTTCGGCTGCAATGCCTACATAATGAGTAAAATGGCTGCCGCCATCGGCGAGACGGAGGATGCACGCCATTATGAGAAGCTCTACGCGGACCTTAAGAAGAGCTTCAACGAGAAATGGTTCGACGCGGACGGCCGCACCAAGGTCGACACTCAGTGCTCCTACGCGCTGCCGCTGGCTTTCCACATGGTCGAGGATGGTCTCATTTCCAAGGTCGGCCAGCACCTCAGCGACAAGACGCAGCGGAGTGGCTGGCTGGTCGGCACGGGCTTTTTCGGCACGGCGCCTCTGTGCCCCATGCTGACGCAGACCGGCCACAGCGATGACGCCTACCGCCTGATCACCCAGACGGCCTGCCCATCATGGCTCTATCCGGTGACTCAGGGCGCCACCTCCGTGTGGGAGCGCTGGGACTCCTTCACCACCGAGAAGGGCTTCGGCGGCCACAACAACATGAATTCCTTCAACCACTACTCCCTGGGCGCCGTCCTCGAGTGGTTCTACGGCGACGTCCTGGGCATCCGCCGCGACGAGTCCGCCCCCGGCTACCGCCACTTCACCCTGCAGCCCAATCTCCACGGCTTCGGTTCCGCGCAGGGGCACTTTGAAACGCCCTACGGCGAGATCAAGGTCTCTCTGACCCGGACCGACAAGGACTCTGCCATCGAGGCCACTGTCCCCGTCGGCACCACCGCCACCCTCATCCTCCCCGGCCAGGCCCCGGCAACCCTTGGCAGCGGGAGCTACAGATTCACCTTCTGACGGGACCTTGGGCGAAGATGACGTTGCGCCAAAACAATTCTCCTTCCCTTAGGGGGATGCGGTCAGGAGAATTGTTTTGGCTCCACTGCCTCGCAACAGGGCTTCAGCCGTCTTTAACGGAGGAATCGACAGGTCGCGACGGGAGGATCCTGGGCAAGGGAGACGCTGCGCCAAAAATATTCTCTCTTCCCTTAGCCCTTCGGGGATGCGGTCAGAGAGAATATTATTGGCTCCACTGCCTCGCAGCAGGGATTCAGCCGTCTTTACCGGAGGAATCGGAAGATCTTCACGGGGGAAAACCATGGGCAGAGGGGACGCTGCGCCAAAAATATCCTCTCTTCCCTTAGGGGGATGCGGTCAGAGAGAATATTTTTGGCTCCACTGCCTCGCAACAGGAATTTGCCCGTCTTTATCGTGGAATTCGCCAAATCGGTATGATATTGGAGAGAAAGCATACTTTGAGGAAGATTTAGGATGAGAGAGCTTTTCAACGTAGACTCACCTTTTATGCAGACACTGAATAAGATAGCGGATTTGATCATCATTAATGTGATCACCGTGACGTTGTGTATATTGGTGATTCCGGGCGGGGCGGCGCTTACGGCTATGCATTTTTGCCTGCTGCAGCTGGTGAGGGGGCATGAATCGTATATTCTGAAGACGTATTTCAGAGTTTTTGCGAGGAATTTCAAGGCGGCGACTGTGATTTGGTTCCTGGTGCTGGCGATTGCTGTGGTGCTCGGGTCTGGGTTTTACATCGCTCTGAACCTGCCGGGACTTTCTCTGGCGCTTCCCATCGTCTACGGCATCATAATCCTCATCGCTTACGCCATCCTCCAGTGGATTTTTCCGCTGCTGTCGCGGTTCGACAACACGATCCGCGGGACTTTGAAAAATGCAGCCATTCTGGCGCTTTCCCAGATGCC
>CACXEL010000461.1 GCA_902766655.1 uncultured Lachnospiraceae bacterium
GGCGCCGGGGCTATCCGGGCTATATGTACACGGATCTCGCCACCATTTACGAGCGCGCCGGTCGGCTGGAAGGGAAGGAAGGATCCATCACCATGATCCCCATCCTCTCCATGCCGGAAGATGATATCACCCACCCGATCCCTGACCTTACAGGCTACATCACGGAGGGCCAGATCATCCTCTCCCGTGAGCTTTACCGCAAGGGTATCACACCGCCGATCAACGTTCTTCCGTCCCTGTCCCGTCTGAAGGACAAGGGTATCGGCAAGGGCAAGACACGCGAGGACCACGCAGCCACCATGAACCAGCTGTTCGCGGCCTACGCCCGCGGCAAGGACGCCAAGGAACTCATGGTCATCCTGGGCGAGGCGGCCCTTTCCGACATCGACCTGATCTATGCCCGGTTCGCCGACGAGTTCGAGGAGAAGTATATCTCCCAGGGCTACAACGCAGACCGCTCCATCCAGGAAACTCTGAACATCGGCTGGGACCTTCTGAGGATCCTTCCCAGGTCCGAACTGAAGCGTATCAATGACGCGATGCTGGATCAGTATTACGAGAAAAAGTGATTCGGCCCCGACATTGATCTGAGAGGAGTGATAGAATGGCGTCTACGACGGTTAACCCAACGCGAATGGAGCTGACCAACCAGAAGAAGAAGCTGGTCATGGCTGTCAAAGGCCACAGGCTCCTGAAGGACAAGCGCGACGAGCTGATGCGGGAATTCCTGGATCTCGTCAGAGAGAACATGGTCCTCCGTCAGAAGGTCGAGGCAGGCATCCGCCGGGCCAACACCAACTTCGTCGTGGCCAAGGCGGGCATGTCGGAGGAAGTCCTCCGCTCGTCCCTCATGGCTCCCAAGCAGGAGGTCAGCCTCAAGGGCGGCGTGCGCAATGTCATGAGCGTGAACATTCCGGTCTTCGATTACGAGACCCGCACCCCCGACCCCAACGATATCTATTCCTACGGCTTCGCCTTCACCTCCAGTGACCTGGACGGGGCCGTAGAGTCATTGAACGATGTTCTGCCCGACATGCTGAAGCTGGCCGAGACCGAGAAGGCCTGTCAGCTGATGGCTGCCGAGATCGAGAAGACCCGCCGCCGCGTCAACGCGCTGGAGCACGTCATCATCCCGGAGGCCCGGGCAAACATCAAGTACATTTCCATGAAGCGCGATGAAAATGAACGCAGCACCCAGATCCGCCTCATGAAGGTCAAGGATATGATGCTGGAGGAAGCCCACAACTACAGTGCGAAATAGACTTTTTAAGGTGCCGATCCTGCTTGCAGTTTTTTGCATCGGCGTCTTCCTGTTTTCAAATTTAATGAACACACAGGCAACAGAGAGCGCGTCGGATCTTTCAGATTCGACGCTTCCTGTCATGTGCGTCATTTTTAACGGCAACCGGGCGGACCGGATGTACGGCTATACCATGGAGATGGATGCGGAGGACATGCGGGAGGTGCTCATTCCCATGACCACCGACCGCGGTCTGACCGTCTCCTACAAGGCCAACGGTGTGAACGTCAAGTCCGTCTCCTACGAGGTGACGGCGCCGGACAGCGGCAAGGTCATTGAAAATGCCAAGATCGGCAGCTTCCGCACCGACGGCGAGTACATGACCGCCAGCTTCTCCCTGTCCGAGCCCATCCTCATGAACCGGGAGTATCCCATCACCTTCACGATGACGACCACCGGCGGGGATGCCTACTACTTCTACGCGAGGCTCCTGCAGAGGGCCGACCTCGTGACCAGCGAGTACGTCCAGTTCGTCTACGATTTCTACGAGTCCTGCACCAACAAGGGCGGGGCGGCCGAGATCAATACTTATCTGGAGACGGATACCACCGTCACCAACAACTCCTTCACGACCGTGAACCTCAAGTCCACCTTCGACCAGGTGACCTGGGGTTCCCTGAATCCCCAGATCTACCATAAGGGCATGCCCACGATCCGGGAGATCAACGGCACCACCTGTACCATCACGAATGAGTATATGATCAGCGCCCTGGACAGCAAGGGTGAAAATGAGTACTACCACGTCTATGAGTACTACCGGCTCCGTTACTACAACGACCGGATGATGGTCCTCAACTTCAACCGCTGTGCCCTGGAGGTCTTTGACGGGACCTACGGCGCCATCTCCGCTGACGGCATCTATCTGGGCGTCGCGGCCAGGAACGTCACCTATGCGGCCAACTCAGGATCCAACATCATCGCCTTCATCCAGGATGGCTCCCTCTGGGAGTTCAACGAAAACTCGCA
>CACXEL010000462.1 GCA_902766655.1 uncultured Lachnospiraceae bacterium
AGTTCGAAAGAGGTCAATCCTTTCTTGAATCGACAGGGAACCAGAAAGCGGCGCTTGTGATATCTCACAAGCGCCGCTTTCTGGTTTGGCTGTGTTATTATTTTCCTTGTCCCCGCGGCTCCAGGAGCCTGTCGTGGAGGCCTGTGAAAATGTAGAACACTCCGAGGAGGCTGAGGAACTGGGAGAGGAAGAGGTAGGCGATGATGCAGAGGAGCATCACGGCCAGCTTGTTCCGGGTCAGGTATTTCTTTACGGCCAGGGACACGGCGATGAGGCCGAAGGTCAGGAGATAGACGAAGCTGCAGACCCAGACCGTCTGGACAATGTTCTTCACAAGGTCGCTCGTAAAGGTCCTGCCCAGGGTAAAAGTGCCGTAGAAGTAGCCGATGAAGGCGATGCCGCTGATCCAGAGGGGCGGGTAGTACTCGGCAATCGGGGTGGCGTCCTGCACCGGGATCCGCATCCGCCTGAGAATCAACACACTGATCTTGAAGATGATGAATCCCTGGATCAGCCCCATGATCACCATGGAGATGATAAAGATCTGGAAGAGAAAGTCCATGGTGTAGAAGTCGAGGATGGCCTCGTTGCCTGTTCCTTCCAGCACACCCGCCAGAGTACTCTTCACCATAGTCAGTTCCTCGGTGATATTGTAGCCAAAGACAGATGCCAGCGCCACCGTGCTCACCGTATTGAAGACGGCGGACAGCCCCATAACGACGAAAAGCGTTTGCGTCATGTCCCGCTTCTGGTAGATGAAGGTCCCGAAAATAAGCCCCAGGAGCGCCGACGTGAAGGCGTAGAAGATGGTGATCAATGTCCCAAATATAAAAGAGAAGAGGACCATGCCCGCGAAGACCATAAGCCCGTTCTTCCAACTGAATTTGGCTGCATAGATGACCATGGGAATCGGGAGCAGATAAATGAAGAACTCCTCAAAGAAGGCTCCGGTCTGCCTGTTGAGTATGAGAAGGAGCGCGAAGATGGCCAGAATCATCGCACCAGACGTGATGTGCAGCGTTTTCCTGTTCGTATTATCCATATCCGTTCACCGTCCGGGAAATAAAATCATCGAATGGAAGCAGTTTGGGTCAATGGCCTGGATCCGGTATGCGCAGGTCAAAAGCAGGAAGATCCCGCTGCGGCTGTCTCATCACGGCATTCCATATCCGGAGGATCGGGAGGATGCCTTCCATTTTCCCTGCCTATTACTATACCGCCCGAAGTCCGATCCTGTAAAGCAGATGCCGTCATTCGGTCCGGAAATTCTGTGATCGGAGAATTGTGGAGCTGTACGACCGACCGTTTTGGATCACTTTCGATTGACCGCCGGACACCTGGCAGAGTGGCCGGATGCTGCCGAATACTTACAGGAAATTGAGATTTTGAGTTGAACAAAAATCCGGTTATGGCCTATACTTATCTCATAACGAGTGTGACGGAAGCCGTCCATTCGGCTTCGATTTCGGATAAAGGAGGGCACGACATGCCGGCGGAGGAAGCCAGAAAGCAGAAAATCGTCAAGATCGTGATCACGGGAGGCCCCTGTGCGGGCAAGTCCACAGCCATGAGCTGGATCCAGAATGCCTTCGGGAACCTGGGCTATACCGTGCTCTTTGTGCCGGAGACGGCGACGGAGTTCATTTCCGGGGGCGTCGCGCCCTGGACCTGCGGGACCAACGCCGAGTACCAGAAGGTCCAGATGACCCTCCAGCGGGAGAAGGAGCGGCTCTTCCACCAGGCGGCGGAGACCATGCCCGGGGACAAGATCCTCATCGTCTGCGACAGAGGCGAGCTGGACAACAAGGCCTATATGACCGACGCGGAGTTCAAGGAGGTCCTGGATTATCTGGGGACCAATGAAGTGGCGCTTCGGGACAGCTACGACGCTGTCTTCCACCTGGTGACGGCCGCCAGGGGAGCCGAGGACTTTTACACATTCGCCAACAATGCAGCACGCTATGAGACGCCGCAGGAGGCCGTCACCCTGGACGACCGGCTCCTGGCCGCCTGGACGGGGCACCCCCACCTCAGGGTCATCGACAACCGGTCGGATTTTGAGGGGAAGATGCAGTATCTGATCGGGTGCATTTCCACCTTCCTGGGAGAATCGGGGCCGGCCATCGCAAAGAAAAAGTATCTGATCGGGTGCCCGGATCCGGTCTGGCTCGAGAGCATACCGGGCTGCCGGAAGATCAGCGTCACGCTGACCTATGTGAAGAGCACCACGGACAGCGAGATCCGGATCCGGAAGCGCGGGGAAGGGCGTGATTTTGTCTATTACAAGGTTGAACGCCAGTATCTGGAGAATGGTCAGCGGCTCGAGGTGGAGCAGCGTCTTTCCAGAAAAGAGTATATGCGTCTCCTCAAGGAGAAGGACCCTGCCATGAAGCAGATCAGAAAGACCCGGTACTGCTTCTTCATTGACGGCAGGTCCTACGAGGTGGACATCTATCCCGGATGCCGGGAGCATGCCATGGCCCTCGTGCCGGTCATGGAGCCCGAGGCACCTGTTGTGTTCCCGGAGGAGATGAAGGTCATCCGTGAGGTCACCGGCGTGCCCGGCTACCGGAACGCGGACCTGGCCGGCGGCAGGGGAGCGCTGAGATAAAAAAGGACGCACATACGGTTTTTTAAGCCCGCACTCGCTTTTTTGCCGCAAATCATGTATACTGAGTAAGGCCTTCTCCGGAGAGCGGGGAAGCGCCCCTTTCCAAATCAGTCAGAAATGAGGATTAATCAAATGTCAGAGAAAAGATTACCGGTCATCACCATCAACAGGCAGTACGCCGCTTACGGACGCACCATGGCGGCCATGCTGTCCGAGAGGCTCGGCCTCATGTACTATGACAAGGATTTCGTCAGAAAGACAGTGGCGGAGAGCGGGTTCGACTACGAAGAGGTCGAAAAACGCGGCGATGATATGACTTCGGGCAACAAGTTCCTGAACGACCTCATGAACGCCACCGTCGGCACTTATCCGGATTATCACCGGAAGCTTTACGTGGCCGAGCGGGAGGTGATCAAGGAACTGGCCCAGGAACCCTGCATCATCGTTGGACGCTGCGCCAATCATGTCCTCAGGGAGGAGAAGGTTCCGGTGTTCTCCATTTTCCTCTACAGCGATGTCTATAAGCGGGTCAAGCGCGCCTTCGAGCTCAACGAGAACGGAAATGAAGACATCATCCGGTACATCAAGAAGCGCGATACCATGCGCAACAACTTCTATAAGACCTTCACCGGTTCCGACATGACCGACTGCAGCAACTATAACCTCTGCCTGGATACGGGTGTGATCCCGCTGGATGAGTGCGCCGACATCATCTGCGGCATTCTGGAGAAGCTTTGATATGGAATTCCGGGAGATCGTAAGAAAAAAGCAGACCCTGGGCGCCGGGGAATGTATCCGGATCCTGAAGGAGCAGAAGAGGGGCGTTCTCGCCGTGCTGGGCGACGGCGGCTATCCATACGCCATGCCTATGAACCACTTCTACTGTGAGGAGGACGGGCATATCTACTTCCACGGCGGTAAGAGCGGGCACAAGATCGATGCTCTCAAGGCCTGTGACAAGGTTTCCTTCTGCGTCTATGACGAAGGCTTTCGAGAAGAAGGCGAGTGGCACCTCAACATCAGGAGTGTCATCGTTTTCGGCAGGATGCGGGCGGTGACGGACAATGACAAGGCCATGGAGCTCTGCAGGCAGCTCAGCTATAAGTTCACGCAGGATGAGAGCTACATTGAAAATGAAGTCCTTCACTCAGGACCGGGTACTCTGGTCCTGGAGCTGATCCCGGAGCACATGACCGGCAAGCTTGTCCATGAGCGATAACAGGGGCTGCCTTACAGATATCCGTCCACAGGCCGGCGCCGCCGACCTTATTGTATGAAAAAAGGTTAGTTCACGGCTACAAACTTTTCGGTTTGTAGCCGATTCTGATGTTTTGGACAAAAAAGGAATGCCTGCCTCCTTAAGGCATGGTATGATTAGCAGGTCAAAATAGTGACTGTCCGGCTGTGTAAACCTCGGCTTTCCGCACCGGAAAGGACGGACCGTTACATTACTTTCTTTCAAGGAGGGCTAAATGAGCGATTATGTCATCAGCTGCTGCTCTACGGTCGACCTCTCCGCAGAGTACATGGCGGCGAGAAATATAGAGTATGTATGCTTTCATTTTGAGGTGGACGGCGAGTCATATCCCGATGATCTCGGACATTCCATCCCTTTCAAGGATTTTTACCAGATGATGCGGGACGGCGCCATGACCAGGACGTCTCAGGTCGGTGTCGGCGAGTATGAGGAGTATTTTGAGAAGTTTCTTGCGGAAGGCAAGGATATCCTTCACCTGTCCCTCAGCACCGGTATCTCCGGCACCTACAATTCTGCCTGCGTGGCTGCGCTGGACCTGCGGGAAAAATACCCGGAGCGCAAGATCTATATCGTCGATTCTCTGGCCGCCTCCTCCGGATTCGGTCTCTTCATGGATAAGCTGGCAGACCTTCGCGATGAAGGCAAGGATATCGACACGCTCCACGTCTGGGCTGAGAACCACAAGCTGAACTGCCTCCACTGGTTCTTTACCTCGGACCTCACCTACCTGATCCGCGGCGGCCGTGTCTCCAAGGCCTCCGGCTTTGTGGGCCAGCTCCTCAATATCTGCCCCCTGCTGAACGTGGACTATAAGGGACGCCTCATCGCCCGCGAGAAGATCCGCACCAAGAAGAAGGTCATCCGCAGGATCGTCGAGAAGATGGAGGAGGAGGCCGAGGACGGCCTCGACTACAGCGGCAAGTGCTTTATCTCCAACTCCGACTGCTATGAAGATGCCCGCGCCGTAGCGGATCTGATCGAGGCGAGGTTCCCGAAGCTGAACGGCAAGGTCCTCATCAACGAGATCGGCACCACCATCGGTTCCCACACGGGTCCCGGCACGGTTGCTCTGTTCTTCTGGGGGAAGAAGAGAGAGAACTGATGAAATGAGAATGAGGGACGGACCATTTTTCTCAAAATCCTGTGATTTTGAGAAAAATGGTCCGTCCCTCATTCTCATTCCACGTTTTCAGGCTTTTATCCCACAGAGACCTCGCCAGCCAGGACCTTCTTGTAGTCCTCGTAATTCTTCTCGAGAAGGGCCGGCGTATCCAGCTCGTAGGGACAGTGCTTCGTGCACTTGCGGCAGTGGAGGCAGTTCTCGATTTTCTTCATCTCCGCCTGCCAGTACTCGTTCAGCCATCTGTCGGAGGGGGCCCGGCGGAGCATGAGGGACATCCGCGCGCAGTTGTTGATCTGGATCCCCGCCGGACACGGCATGCAGTACCCGCAGCCCCGGCAGAAGGAACCGGCCAGCTCGGCGCGCTCCTTCTCGATAAAGGCGGCGATCTCTTCGGTCATGGCCGGTGTCTCGTCCATGTAGGAGAGCCACTCTTCAAGCTCATGCATCCGCTGGATGCCCCAGATGGGCAGGACGTTCGGCTGGGTGGTCATGAAGGCCATGGCGACCCTGGAGTCCGTGATGAGACCGCCGGCCAGTGACTTCATGGCGATGAAGCCCATGTTGCGGGCGGCGCAGAGGCCGGGCAGGGCCAGCTCGCGTTCGGAGCCGAGATAGGAGAAGGGGAACTGGAGGGTCTCGTAGAGGCCGCTCTCGATGGCCTCCTCGGCCACGGCGATCTTGTGAGCGGTGATGCCGATGTGGCGGATCTTGCCCTCAGCTTTGAGCTCCAGCAGCGTCTCGTAGAGACCTGTCCCATCGCCAGGGCGGTAGCACTGGGGCGCCATGTGGAGCTGGTAAATGTCAACATGGTCCGTTTTGAGGTTCCTGAGAGAAATCCCGATCTGCTCACGGATCTCTCCAGGTGTCTTTGCACCTGTCTTGGTGGCTATGAAGATCTTGTCGCGGATGCCGTTATCACCGAAGGCGGCGCCAAGCTTCTCCTCGCTGTCCGAGTAGGCGCGCGCCGTGTCGAAAAAGCGCATCCCGCCCTCATAGGCGCGGCGGAGGATGGTGACGGCTGTATCCTTGTCAGCCCTCTGGATGGGGAGGGCGCCGAAAGCGTTCTGGGGCACCGTGATGCCTGTGCTGCCGAGTGTGATTGTGCGCATGGTACTCCTTTCCTGAGCATATACATGGTCAGATGTTCTGATGTAAAGTGTGAGCCGCAGGCGTGCGGGAGGATCCTGATTCTGCGTTCCCCGCCGGGCGTTCGCCTGACTGTGCGGGACGCTGGGGGTAACTAGCTTCTTTTATCGTCCGCTCCTTTGTTCTTATTTCCGTAGAAGAGAAGGACGGCGCCGATGACCAGGATCACCAGCCCCGGGACAGTGTGGTGGAGGTACATGGTGAAGACGCCGATCGCCATGAGGATCCCGCCGATCACGTACATCCAGAAATACAGACCGGAATCCTCGCTCCCGGACTTTTCAGGCTGTTTGGCCAGTTTCCTGCCTGCGTAGGAGGAAGTCCTCTGCGAGGCTTTTTTTGACTTCTTTTTTGACATATTGTTCTCCCTGTCGGTGCGCCGCCCGCCGTTTTGGAGGACACCGCTTGTACTGTTCCGGAGTGTCAGTATTCATCCTTCAGTTTATTGATTTTCCGGTCGAAGGTCAATATCCCGTTGACCTCCTCCTCGATGTCGGACAGCTGGGTGTAGA
>CACXEL010000463.1 GCA_902766655.1 uncultured Lachnospiraceae bacterium
CAATATCAAGCACTTCCCGAACGGCGACTTCTCCGAAGCAGCCCACCGCGACTGCTGCGGCGACACCGGCATCATCGAAGTCCTGCGCGCCTACCATGACTGCGGCTTCCAGGGCTACATCCGTCCGGACCACGGCCGCCAGCTGTGGGAGGAAGGCCCCGGCGTCTGCCGCCCCGGCTACGGCAAGTACGACCGCGCCCTCGGCGTCCAGTACATGCTGGGTGTCTGGGATACCCTGGACAGGCTGGAAGGCAAAGTATGACCTTATAAGAGGAAAAATGAACCCCCGCCCAACGGACGGGGGTGTTTTTATCTCCTCATGTATAGGATTCTATGCAGCCACGGGAGTGCACCCGTGAAGACCGGTGTACATCGGGGAAGACGGATCCCAGTGACCTTACTGAAAGCGTCCGGAGCCGCCCCTCAGCCAAGCTCCAGCAGGATCGGCGCGTGGTCCTGGCGGGCGCCGGAATCCAGCATCTCGGATCGCAGGATCCTGTCCTTCAGCCGGTCGCTGACCAGGAAATAGTCGATCCTCCAGCCCGTGTTGTTGATCTTGCTGGTCCTGACCCGCTGGGCCCACCAGGAGTAGGCCCCGGTCACGTCGCCGTGGACGTGGCGGAAGGTGTCCGTGAAGCCGCAGGCGAGGAGGTTGGTGAAGCCTTCCCGCTCCTCGTCCGTGAAGCCCGGGGACATATGGTTGCTCTCAGGGTTGGCCAGATCAATTTCCTTGTGGGCCACGTTGTAGTCGCCGCAGGAGACGACTGGTTTTTCAGCGTCCAGGCGTGAGAGGTATTCGGCGTACTTTTGATCCCAGACCTGGCGATCGGCCAGCCTTCTCAGGCCGTCGCCGGCGTTGGGTGTGTAGACCAGGTTGAAGTAGAGGTCCGGCAGCGAGAGCGTGATGGTACGGCCTTCGCAGTCCATGGGCTCGGGCGCGCCGATCTTTGGATAATCTGCCGTCACAGCCAGCTCCTTTTTATAGAGGGCCATGGTGCCGGCGTAGCCTTTTCTGGCCGGCTCGCAGGAGCTGACCCAGGCGTAATCGTAGCCGGGGAAGAACTCCGCAAGAGCCGCCTTCTGTTTGGCGTTCATGCCTGCGGAGGGCAGCTTGGTCTCCTGGATGGCGATGATGTCCGCATTTTCGGCGGCGATGGTCTTAAGGACTTCCCGGGTCAGCAGGGCCCTGGGGCTGTCCGAGGTCAGGGCGGCGTTCAGCGAATCGATGTTCCACGATATGAATTTCATAGTATTCTCCTTGACGGGGCAGTGCCCGGCTTTTTATGCCTGCTATTATACAGGGTTTTGGCGGGCTTATCCAGTCCCCTCCGGAAAATGAGAACACGGCCGAGAGGGCAGCGGCTGCCGGGACGACGATGAGGACGAGGGTACCGAGCATATGCAGAAGGAAGCGTTTGCGTTTCATGGGGCATCTCCGAATGGATTTCCGGCTTCATTTTGTCGGAGGATGCGGGCAATTACAAAAGAGAGCGTAAAACCCATCTTTTTTGGCGTGAGGAGATATGTCGCCGGGAAATGAAGCCACTTGGATTGGATTCTGTGGAGGTTCTGTGTTATACTGGGCAGGTATCCCTGAAAGGGGCTGCATTTTCAATAAGAAAGGCTCCGGCGGCGGACGGAAGCGGCCGGAGAGAATAATGATAGAAGGAGACATTAACATGAAGGTAGAGTCCAGTCTTTATCTCACCCAGCTTCGCCCCGTCCTCCGGGAACTGCTGGATGCGCTGCTCGCTGAGTACGGGTACGCGTCCATTCTCGCGACGGACGTGGAGGCGAAGAACTACGCCGTGAGCCGGTCCGGGATCCAGATCGCGGAGAACGTCATGTTCGGCCGGCGGGGCTTCACGGCCCGCGTCTACAAGGACGGCGGATATATGGAGTACAGCGGCAACAGCCTGACGGCGGCCGACGTTCCCGGAATCGTGGAGTATTTTGGCCGGTCACTGGCGCCGGTGGGCAGCCGCTACGAGCGCGTCGAGACGCCGATGGCTTCGGAGGAGCCGGAAACGTTCGTTAAATCCACCGAATACGCCGTCGATCCCAGGACCCTCGGCGATAAGGCCATTGTCGCGGCCCTCTCCAAGGGCCGCGAAGAGGCTCTGAAAAAGGACGAAGGGCTCCTCGAATGCATGGTTCGTTTCACCTTCCACGTCTATCACAAGGTCTTCCTCTCGGCTGACCGCGATCTGGAACAGAACGTCATGTACAGCGACTGCGGTGCTTTCTGCCTCGTCCGAAAGGGGGAAGCCGTGAAGAACGGCCACCAGGCCGAATCCGTCCTTGGCGGCGCCGAGATCCTGGACACCCTGCCCGCCTCCGCGGACAAGGCACTGGAATTCGCACGGGCAGCCCTGGCCGCTGAACCCCTCACGCCGGGCGAATATGATTGCATTTGTACGCCGCCCGTCACCGGCATGATCGTCCACGAGGCCTTCGGCCACGGCGTGGAGATGGACATGTTCGTCAAGGACCGCGCCCTGGCCAAAGACTTCATCGGACAGCAGGTCGCCTCCGAGCTGGTCACCATGAAGGACGGCGCCTGCACTGACTATGAGGACGTGGCCTCCTTCTTCTTCGACGACGAGGGCAATCCGGCCACCGACACAGTCATCATCGACAAGGGCATCCTGGTGTCCGGCATCTGCGACGGCGTCTCTGCCGCCCGGCTCGGCGTAAAGCCCACCGGCAACGGCCGCCGGCAGACCGTGGACCACAAGGTCTACACCCGCATGACCAACACCTTCTTCACAGAGGGCACCAGCGAGGTGGCAGACATGATTGCCTCCGTGAAGGACGGCCTCCTGCTCGACTGCCCCTCCAGCGGTATGGAGGACCCCAAGAACTGGGGCATCCAGTGCATGGTCTCCTTCGGCCGCGAAATCAAGGACGGTGAGCTCACCGGCCGCATCTTCGGCCCCATCGTGCTGACCGGGTATGTGCCCGACCTTCTGAAGTCCATCACCATGATCTCCGGAAAGGTGGAGCACTGCGGCGCCGGCGCCTGCGGCAAGGGCTGGAAGGAATGGGTCAAGGTCTCGGACGGCGGTCCCTACATCAAGGCCCGCATCCGCTTAGGGTAAGGAGGAGAGAAATGAAGACAATCACAGATGCCCTTGAACGGGCCGGCGTCAGCGTCTACCGGATCACCCGCACCCAGACCGACGCGGTCGAGCTGTATTTTATAAAGAAGAAACTTGATATCCCCAGGTATAAGTCCGTCACGGAGACCCGCGTGGAGGTCTTCCGGGACTTTGAGGAGGAAGGTGTTCGTTTCCGCGGATCCACCATCCTCTATATCGATCCCGGCATGACGGGGGAGGAGATGGAGGCAAAGATCCGCAGCGCCTATTTCGCCGCCTCCTTCGTGAGGAACCCCTTCTACGAATTGCCCGCGAAAAATGAATCTCCTGAGGTCCCCTCCCGCGCCGATTACCGCGATATGCCGCTGACAGAGGCGGCTGACCGTGTGGCTGAGACCCTGCTTGCTGCCGAATCCGACGACAACGCCTTCATCAACTCGGCGGAAATCTTTGTGAGAAGGAGCCATGTGGCGATCCTGGATTCCGCCGGGACGGACGTGAGCTACGTCTCCGACTCCATCTGGGGCGAATTTGTCACCCAGTGCCTGTCTCCCGTCGACGTGGAGCAGTACCGCCAGTTCTCCTACAGCAGTCTTGACCTCGAGGCCCTGAAGACCCGCCTGGAGGAGGGGATCCGTGATGTGCGCCTGCGCGC
>CACXEL010000464.1 GCA_902766655.1 uncultured Lachnospiraceae bacterium
ACGTCCACCAAAAAACGTTTCTATTATATATCATCACGGGGAAGTTGACGAGCACTTTTTTGCGAAGGAAAATCCATCGGCATTTGGGCACGCCGTGACCCGGATTATCCGTTGACGCCCCGCATGCGGCTATCAGAAGGGACAGACCAGGTCACTTTCCTTCGTCAGTCTTCGTCTTCCTTGCGCCGCGGGCGTTGGTCTTCTGCCCCGTACCGCCTGCAGAAGAAGCCGCTCTCCGCCCGGTCCTTGTTCCTCTTCCGGCGGACCTTGCGGATCCTTCCCCGGCGGAGCCGGGCGCGGGCCTCTTGTAGAAGCCGGCCGCGCGGTCATACTTTGCCCGCAGGTCACCCTGGTTGGCCAGCCCCATGACAGCGTTGGTCCGCCTTGCGACGAAGCCGCTCAGCTTCTCCATGTATTCCTCCTTGGAAATGCTGCCGTCCGCGACGCCGGTGAGCCCCTTCTCCCAGCTGGCCGTGAGCTCGACGTTGAGGAGCGGGCGTATGGAGGCGTCCACGGTATCGTAGACCATCTCCCCGAGCAGCTCGGGCGTGATGATCTGGGTCTTCCCGTTCAGGTCCAGGTAACCGATGTTGACCAGCTTCTTCAGGATCTCAGCCCGCGTCGCGGACGTGCCGATCCCGGAGCCTTTGATGGTCTCCCGGAGGCTCTCGTCCTCTATGAGCTGGCCGGCGTTCTCCATGGCCAGGATCATGGAGCCGGAGGTATATCGCTTGGGCGGAGACGTCTCTCCTTCTTTTACGTAAAGGCTCTCCACCGGCAGGCGCATACCCTTTCGGATGACCGACAGGTCCCGGCCCGAACTGGTGTCATTTGCCTCACTGCCCTCCCCTTCCCCGGCTTTATCCCGGCTGCCCATGACCTTGAGGTAGCCTTCGCTGACAAGGGTCCTGGCGGAGGCAAAGAAGCTCTCTCTTCCCAGGAGGATCGTCATCTGCACTTTGTTGTACTCGGCGGGCGGATAAAAAATTGCGAGGAAGCGCCGGCAGATGGTCTCATATACCCGTTTTGCCGTGGCTGACAGAGAATTGTAGGCTCCCAGGCCGGCGCCGGTGGGTATGATCGCATAGTGGTCGGTGATGGCCTTGTCGTTGGTATACCGGCTCTTTCCTATCTTTTTGATGGCTTCCCCGGCCATCACCTCCTCCGCGAAGGGGGCGACGGGGGTGAACTTGGTCAGACCCCTGACGTTGCGGTCGATGACCTTGGCGACGGCAGTGGACAGGACGCGGGCGTCCGTCCTGGGGTAGGTCGTCATTTTCTTCTCGTAAAGCTCCTGGGCGATTTTGAGGGTCTCGTCCGGGGATATCTTGAACATCCGGGAGCAGTCGTTCTGGAGCTCGGCCAGATTGTAGAGGAGGGGCGGGTTCTTCTTCTCCTTCCGACGGCTGACTTCAGTCACCAGGCCTTCGGGCGGCACGATCTTCCCGAGGTCTTCGATCAGCGCCTCGGCGTCCCTGCGCTCCTTGAAGCCGTTCTCCTTGTAGAGGAGGGGCGAATAGAGGATACGGGGTTCATTTTTACCGTCCGCATTCTCGCTCCTGCCCTCCACGAGCTCGCAGTAGGCTGACTGCGGCGGCACCGCCTTCCACTCGGCCTCCACACCCCCGAAATTGCCCAGCACGCGGTAGAAGGGCGTCTTCACGAAGGCCCGGATCTCCCGCTCCCGCCGGACCACCATGCCCAGGACACAGGTCATGACCCTGCCCACGGACACAACCGCCCGCTTGCTTCCCAGGAAGGAAGAAATGTTGTTCCCGTACTTGAGCGTCAGGACGCGGGAAAAGTTGATGCCCATGAGATAATCCTCTTTGGCCCGCAGATAGGCTGCGTCCGAAAGATTGTCGTAGGCAGAGAGAGGCTTTGCCTCCCGGATACCGCGGGCGATCTCTTCGTCGGTGAAGGAGTCGATCCAGACCCGGCGCCGGTCCTTGGTGAGCACGGCTTTGGGAGACATCATCTCCACAAGCCTGTAAATGTATTCACCCTCCCGCCCGGAGTCGGTGCAGACGTAGATGCGCCCGACGTCCTCCCGGGAAAGGAGGCCGGAAACGATTTTGAACTGTTTGGCCACGTCCGGGATCACTTCATATTTGAATTCATCCGGCAGGAAGGGAAGGGTCTCCAGGGACCAGCGCTTGTATTTGACGTCGTAGGCCTCCGGATAGCTCATGGTGATCAGGTGGCCGACGCACCAGGTGACGACGGCAGAGTCTGATTCCATGTAGCCGTCACGCCCGGCCCCGGTGACGTGGAGGGCCCTGGCAAATTCCCGGGCCACCGAGGGCTTTTCCGCGATGTACAGATCCTTGATGTTGCTCCCTCCCTTCAAAGAAGGAGAAACCCGCCCCGCGGGTTTCTCCTGTTGTCTCTTATTCTGTGTACAGCCGCTTTCATGACAGCGAAGCGTTTCGCAGCTGCTGTTCCGGTGTTTTTATTTCGCAGAGATGTAGCCGAGCGCGGTCAGCATTTCCGCGCACTCGACGGCACCGCCGGCGGCGCCGCGCAGGGTGTTGTGGGACAGGCCGACGAACTTGAAGTCGAAGACGTTGTCCTCGCGGAGACGGCCGATGGAGACGCCCATGCCCTTGCCGAAGTCCACGTCCAGGTTGACCTGCGGGCGATTGTCCTCGGTCATGTAGCGGACAAAGGGAGTCGGGTCGCTGGGAAGACCCAGGGCCTGGGCCTTGTTGTTCTCGAAATAGCTGACGAGCCTGTCAATCAGGACTTCCTTTGTGACGGGCTTCGCGAAGCTGATGGAAGCGGCCGCGGTATGGCCGTTCAGGACCGGAACGCGGATGCACTGGGCGGAGATCACCGGGGCGGCAGCCTTCTCAATATGGTCGCCCTCGATGTGGCCGAGGATCTTGAGCGGCTCCTGCTCGCTCTTCTCCTCCTCGCCGCCGATGTAGGGGATGATGTTGCCGACCATTTCCGGCCAGTCCTCGAAGTTCTTGCCGGCGCCGGAGATGGCCTGGTAGGTGCAGACAGACATCTTTGTCGGCTCGAACTCGCGCCAGGCGGCGAGGCAGGGGATGTAGCTCTGGATGGAGCAGTTGGGCTTGACGGCGATGAAGCCGCGCTTTGTGCCGAGGCGCTTCTTCTGCTCCTCGATGATGGCAAAGTGCTCGGAGTTGATTTCCGGGATGACCATGGGAACGTCCGGCGTGAAGCGGTGG
>CACXEL010000465.1 GCA_902766655.1 uncultured Lachnospiraceae bacterium
ATCTACACCGGCTGCAATGTCGAGAACGCGGCCTTCGGTCCGACGGTCTGCGCGGAGCGGACAGCCTTTTTCAAGGCGGTGTCGGAGGGAGAGAGGGAGTTCAGGAGGATTGCCATCGCCGGCGGCCGTGACGGGCGGGCGGCGGACTTCTGTGCGCCCTGCGGCGTCTGCCGCCAGGTCATGATGGAGTTCTGCGATCCGGATACATTTGAGATCGTTCTTACCCGGGAGGACGGGGCGACGCGGGTATTTCTCCTGAAGGACCTGCTGCCGATGGGCTTCGGACCGGCATCTCTCAGGAGGGAAACGTGAAGTATCGACAAGATGCAACTTTTCATCACCTGGGAATAATGAATAAAACCTGGCTGACCAGCTCGCCTGGCAGACAGGTTTTATTCATTATTCCCGGGTGGCCAAGGCGCGAAGCGACTCTGACCACCCACAGCGAGGGATGCTTTGCATCCCGAGCCGAGGGGTGCTGAGCAGTTACGACAAGATTTTATGCGCAGGGGCTTCATTTTTCAGCGATATTCAATATGTAAGGTACCTCCGGTTTTATGGTACTATAGGGGGCGGAATCGAACATAGAATCCGTTTTACCAGCACTGGAGGAACAAAATGAAGCTTAAGGACCGCAATGTATACTGCCTGAACGACATCAGCCGTGTCGGCCTCGGCCGGCTGCGCGAGGGCTTTCACGTGGTGGAAAATATGGATGAGGCCGCCGGCGTCCTTGTCCGCTCCGCCGATATGAAGGAGATGATTCTCCCGCCGAGCCTCCGGGCCATCGCCCGCGCGGGCGCCGGTGTCAACAACATCCCCCTGGACCGCTGCGCCGAGCAGGGCATCGTCGTCTTCAACACCCCCGGCGCCAACGCCAACGCCGTCAAGGAGCTGACCATTGCCGGCCTTATGCTGGCTGCCCGTGATATCGTAGGCGGCGCGGACTGGGTCAAGGCCAACGCGGACGACGAGAAGATCGCCAAGAGTGCCGAGAAGGCCAAGAAGGCTTTCGCTGGAAATGAGATCACGGGCAAGACCCTCGGCGTCATCGGCCTGGGCGCCATCGGCATCCTGGTGGCCAACGCGGCGGCTGACCTTGGCATGGATGTATATGGTTACGACCCCTACATCTCAGTGGACGCGGCCTGGCACCTGTCCAGGGCCACCCATTTCGCGCCCACACTCGACGTGATCTTCGAGAAGAGCGATTTCATCACCATCCACGTCCCCGCCATGCCCGCCACCAAGGGCATGATCAGCCGGGAGGCCATCGCCAGGATGAAGGACGGCGTCCGCTTCCTCAATTTCTCCAGGGACTCCCTGGTCGACGAGGACGCCATGGCGGAAGCCCTCGAGAGCGGCAAGGTCGCCCGCTACGTGACCGATTTTGCCAATCCCCTCTCGGTCCGCATGAAGAACGCGGTCGTCCTGCCCCATCTGGGCGCTTCCACCGAGGAGGCCGAGGACAACTGTGCGGTCATGGCCGTCCAGGAACTCCAGGACTATATCGACAACGGCAATATTAAGCATTCGGTGAATTATCCGGACCTCGACATGGGCATCTGCCACACGGCGGCCCGTGTTGCCATCCTTCACCGCAACATTCCCAACATGCTTTCCCAGATCACGTCCTTCTTCGGCCGGAACGGGCTCAACATCGAGGCCTTCCAGTCCAAGGCAAGGGGCGCCTATGAGTACACGCTTCTGGATCTTTCCTCCCCGATGCCCCACGATACGGTGGACCGCCTGTGGGAAATCGACGGTGTGCTCCGTGTGCGGGAGATCTTCAAGGCCGAGGCCTGAGGAAGGCCCAGGCCTCGCAATACAAATATGATCACAGGAGGTATTCAGATGATCAAAGCAGGCATTCTTGGTTACGGCAACCTTGGCCGCGGTGTGGAAGCGGCCATCGCGAGAAATGAAGACATGACGCTGGCGGCTGTCTACACCCGCCGCGATCCGGGCAATCTCAAGATCAACACCCCGGGCGTGCCGGTGAAGAGCGCCGAGGCCCTGGAGGGCGGTGAAGAGGACATCGACGTCCTCATCATCTGCGGCGGCTCCGCCACGGACCTGCCTGCCATGACTCCGAAATATGCGGCTCTTTACAATGTGGTCGACTCCTTTGACACCCACGCCAACATCCCGCAGCATTTCGCGAACGTGGATACGGCTGCGGCTGCGGCCGGCAGGCTTGGTCTCATTTCCTGCGGATGGGATCCCGGCATGTTCTCCCTGAACAGGCTCTATGCGGCTTCCGTCCTGCCGGGCGGCGAGGCCTACACCTTCTGGGGACGCGGCGTGAGCCAGGGCCATTCCGATGCCATCCGCCGGATCGAAGGCGTTGTGGACGCCCGCCAGTACACGGTGCCGGTCCCGGATGCCGTCGCCCGCGTGCGCGCCGGAGAAAATCCGGAGCTGACCACCCGCGAGAAGCATACCCGCGAGTGCTATGTGGTCGCTGCCGAAGGCGCCGACAAGGCCCGGATCGAGCAGGAAATCAAGACCATGCCCAACTACTTCTCCGACTACGACACCACGGTGACCTTTATCACCGCGGAGGAGATGAAGGAGAAGCACAGCGGCCTGCCCCACGGCGGCAGCGTCATCTACACCGGCGAGACCGGGCAGAAGGGGATGAAGCACGTCATCGAGTACAGCCTGAAGCTGGATTCCAATCCCGAATTCACCGGCTCCGTCCTGGCTGCCTACGCAAGAGCTGTTGTCCGCCTGAACGCGGAAGGCAGGACCGGCGGCGTGACCGTATTCGACATCGCACCGGCCTACCTTTCCCCGCTGAGCGGAGAGGAGCTGAGGGCCCACTGCCTGTAAAGGGAGGAGCCGTCGGAACCGGATGAACGGTCCGCTTAGGCGGCCGGGAAGCTGCGACAAGGATATAATGGATTCATTCGGAAGCCGAAGCCTCCAACAAGCCGGGAGCCTTCGGCTTCCATGTATGCAAACACAGGCATCTGTGCGTTTCAGTGCAGGAACCGGAGCTGATGACCGGGGAGGAGAGTAAACATGGACAAAAAGCAACTGGCCCTCGAGGTCATCGACCTCCTGAAGAAGGAATATCCCGACGCAGACTGCACGCTCGAATACAGCGAGGCCTGGAAGCTCCTGGTCAGCGTCCGCCTGGCCGCCCAGTGCACGGACGCCCGCGTCAACGTCGTGGTGGAGGACCTGTATGCGCGCTTCCCGACGGTCGCTGACCTGGCGGCCGCCTCGCCTGAGGAGATCGAGGAAATCGTCCGCCCCTGCGGGCTGGGCCGGAGCAAGGCCAGGGACATCAGCGCCTGCATGAGGATCCTCCACACCGAGTATGCGGACCAGGTCCCTGAGGATTTTGACGCCCTCCTGAAGCTTCCGGGCGTGGGGCGCAAGAGTGCCAATCTCATCATGGGGGACGTGTTCGGCAAGCCGGCCATCGTGACGGACACCCACTGCATCCGCCTGACCAACCGGATCGGGCTGGTGGACGGGATCAGGGATCCGAAGAAGGTCGAGATGGCCCTGTGGAAGATCATTCCCCCCGAGGAGGGCAACAATTTCTGCCACAGGCTGGTCCTGCACGGGAGGGCCGTCTGTACAGCCCGGACGAAGCCCTACTGCGACCGCTGCTGCCTCAGAAACGTCTGTGCAAGGAATATTTGATTGAATCTTTTCAAATTTCGACTGTACACCAATGCTTTAACGTGATAAAATTCTCTTGTTTTCCATGAGTCTCATTGCGGCCGGGAGAACAGAGATTTATAATTAAAGGAGTACAAGCAATGGGTAACTATTTTTCACCTGAGCGGGAGACTGCTTCCCTGGAACAGATCCGCGCATGGCAGACCGAGGGCCTGATCAAGGCCGTGAACAAGGTATGGAACAATGTTCCCTACTATCGGAGAAAGATGGAGATGGCGGGGGTCACGCCGGACGATATCAAGGGCCTCAATGACCTCAAAAAGCTCCCCTTCCTCACCAAGGACGATCTCCGCGAAGCCTATCCCTACGGACTCATGGCTGAACCGCTGGAGAAGTGCGTGCGCATCCAGTCCACCTCCGGCACGACCGGCCGGCGCGTGGTTGCATTTTATACACAGAATGACGTGGATCTCTGGGAGGAGTGTTGCGCCAGGGCTCTGGTCGCGGCAGGTGCCACCAAAGACGACGTTGTCCACGTCGCCTACGGCTACGGTCTCTTCACCGGCGGCGCCGGGCTTCACGGCGGTTCCCACAGGCTGGGCTCCATGACCCTGCCCATGTCCTCCGGCAATACCGACAGGCAGATCCAGTTCATGACTGACCTGGGCTCCACCATCCTCTGCTGCACACCTTCCTACGCCGCCTACCTGGCGGAGTCCATCCACGAGCGCGGCCTCATCGACAAGATCCGCCTCAAGGCCGGTATCTTCGGCGCCGAAGCCTGGACGGAGGAGATGCGCCATGACATCGAGCAGGCCCTCCACATCAAGGCCTACGACATCTACGGCCTGACCGAGATCTCCGGCCCAGGTGTCGCCTTTGAGTGCCAGGCCCAGGCCGGCATGCATATCAACGAGGACTACTTCATCGTGGAGGTCATCGACCCCAAGACAGGTGAGGTCCTGCCGGAAGGCGCCAAGGGAGAGCTGGTCTTCACTTCCTTCTCCAAGGAAGCTTTCCCGCTGCTCCGTTACCGCACCAAGGATATCTGCATCCTGAGCCGCGAGAAGTGCTCCTGCGGCCGCACCTTCGTCAGGATGAGCAAGCCGCTGGGCCGCTCCGACGACATGCTGATCATCAAGGGCGTCAACGTCTTCCCGAGCCAGATCGAGACGGTCCTCCTCAACAACGGCTACGCCGCCAACTACCAGATCATCGTCGACCGCCAGAAGCACTCCGACAGCATCGAAGTCCTGGTGGAGATGACGCCGGAGATGTTCTCCGACGAGATGAGCGAGATCAAGGCCCGCGAGAAGAAGCTGGTCGGCGA
The DNA here is from genome assembly GCA_902766655.1 of uncultured Lachnospiraceae bacterium. GTDB lineage: Bacteria > Bacillota > Clostridia > Lachnospirales > Lachnospiraceae > Chordicoccus. The sequence continues at coordinate 4,970 of CACXEL010000465.1, forward strand.
CCTCAAGTCCATGCTGGGCATCTACGCCGTCGTCCGCCTCGTCGAGCCCAAGTCCATCGTCCGCTCCGAGGGCAAGGCCGTCCGCGTCATCGACAAGCGCAACCTCTATAAGGGCTGATCTTTCTGAACGTGATCCGTGCCGGACGCTTCGTTCCGGTGCGGCAAGTGTATACAGTATCTTCAAAGGAGGAAACTACCATGACAACAAAGCAGATTTCCGTCTTTCTTGAAAATAAGCCCGGCTCCCTGGCCGCCTTCTGCAAGGTCCTGGAGAAGCACAACATCGACATGCGGGCCATGTGTCTGGCGGATGCCATGGACTTCGGCATCCTGAGGATCATCGTTGACGACACCTTCACCACCATGACGACCCTCAAGGATGAGGGCTACGTCTGCCAGATCACCAAGGTCCTGACCATCGAGATCGAGGACAAGCCCGGCGCCCTGGTCGGCCTGCTGACCGCCCTGGGCGATGAGAACGTGAACCTCGAGTACTCCTACGCCTTCCTCTCCAGGAAGGCCGACAAGGCCTACATGATCCTGAAGCTGGACAACATGGCCAAGGCCAAGGAGGTCCTCCTTAAGCTCGGCACCAGGATCGTCTGCCAGGACGAGATGGAGCAGATCTTCGGCGACTGATCCGGACTTCTCCCGAAAATGGTTGCCCGGACGGGCCGTTTGAATTAAAATAGGGCATTGGAGAGACGAACGCGGTGCAGACCTCCGCGTTCGTCTTTTTATACCGGCACCAGGTTTCATCGATTGCCCGCAGGGCATCCGATCCGATCGGGCAGCCGGACAGGGCAGGGGACGGAATGGAACCTGTCCGATTACGAAAAGGCCTGCGTGGATGGCGCAACCGGGAGAAGAGAATCTCCTTTACGATGACAAGAGACGCAGCCCCTGCGGGCCGGAGGAATTCATTTGATAGAAGTAAAGCATCTTACAAAACTGTACGGGAGCCACCTCGCGGTCGACGACCTGTCCTTCAAGGTGGAGGAGGGCCAGGTCTACGGCTTTTTGGGGCCCAACGGCGCAGGCAAGTCC
>CACXEL010000466.1 GCA_902766655.1 uncultured Lachnospiraceae bacterium
CTGCGCCGATGAGGCCCAGCATGGCGCCCTCCACGATAAAGGGGGCTCTGACAAAGGAATCCGTGGCGCCGATCAGCTTCATGATGCCGATCTCATGGCGGCGGACGCTGATGCCGACGCTGACCGTGTTGGAAATCAGGAAGATCGCGACCAGAAGCAGGATACCGATGATGGTGATGGCAGCGTAGGTGAAGAGCCTGTTAAAGCTGCTGAGCGTCTTGGCGGCGCCTGCGGACTGGTTGACCTGACGCACGCCCTCGATCTTCTGGATGGCGGCGACCACAGCGGTCTGGTTCTCGATCTGGTCCACATGGACCGTGTAGCTGGCAGAATTGGCCAGAGGATTGTCGGAAGCGAAGCTCTCGGCATACTCCGGATTCTCGGCGAAATAGTCTTCCTTGAACTTCTCCCAGGCTTCCTCGGCGGATGTGAAAGTCACCTCCGTCACCTCGGGAATAGCCCGGATCCTGGCGCCGATCTCCTCGACGGCCTCATCGGAGATGCCTTCGTCAAAGAGGACGGTGATACCCACCTCCTCTTCGAGGTCGCGGATGATATAGTTGACGTTGGTCAGGATCGAAAAGAAAACGCTGAACAGAAAAATGCAGGCCGCCATGGTCAGGATGGAGGCGGCGGAGAACATCCGGTTGCGCCAGATATTCTTGTAGCCCTGCCTGATGCAGTATCCCAAAGAACTAAATTTCACCGTAAACACCTTCTTCCACATCGTCGGCGATCAGGCCGCGCTTCATCGTGATAACACGCTTCTGGAAGCGGTCTACCAGTTCTCTGTTATGGGTGACCACGAGCACAGTGGTGCCCTGCTCGTTGATTTCCTCCAGCAGTCTCATGATTTCATAGGAGTTGCGGGGATCCAGGTTGCCGGTGGGCTCGTCGGCCAGCAGAATGGCGGGCTTGTTGACGATGGCTCTGGCCACGGCAACGCGCTGCTGCTCACCGCCGGAAAGCTGGCGGGGCAGGGACCTGTACTTCTCGGCCAGGCCGACCATACGCAGGGTGTCGGGGACATTCCTGCGGATCTGGCGTCCCGGCACCTCGATGGCGTGCTGGGCGAAGGCGACGTTCTCATAGACGTTCCGGTCGTTCAGGAGACGGAAGTCCTGGAAAACGACGCCCACCTCACGCCGGTAGGCGGGGATAGCCTTGTGCTTCATGGTATTGAGGACATGGCCGTTGACGGTGATGATGCCCTTGGTGGGCTCAAGCTCCTTCAAAAGCAGGCCGATCAGCGTGGATTTTCCGGATCCGCTCTCACCGACGACGAAGACGAACTCGCCCTTGTCGACGTGGAGAGTGATCTCATCAACGGCCGGCTGACCCTTTTCGTAAGATTTGCTTACGCGGTCAAGATCGATCATAGGTTAATTCTCCAATCCGCCGCCGGCTTGCGCCTGACGGCATTAATACTCCAGTGTTTCCATATATTTCATATACCGCACGACCATGAGGGCGATCTTGAAGGTGATCGCGTCGTCAAAGACGCGGAGGTCAAGACCGGTGCTCTTCTGGAGCTTGTCCAGGCGGTACACGAGCGTGTTCCTGTGAATGTACAGCTGGCGGGAGGTCTCCGATACATTCAGACTGTTCTCAAAGAACTTGTTGATGGTGACCAGGGTCTCCTCATCGAAATCGTCCGGAGACTTCTCGGTGAAGATCTCCTTGATGAACATCTTGCAGAGGGGGATGGGCAGCTGGTAGATCAGTCTGCCGATGCCCAGCTGGCTGTAGGCGATGATGTTCTGGTCTCCGAAGAAGATCTTGCCGACGTCCAGGGCCATCCTGGCCTCCTTGTAGGAGCGGGAGACCTCACGGATCTCGCTGACAGGATTGCCGTAGGCGACGTGGATCGAATCCTGGGAATCCTGGCCGAGGGTGCGCACGATGGATTCGGCGACCTCGCCCATCTCCCGGGCGCCGTCCGTCTCCTTGAGCTCCCGGACGATGATGATGCTGTTCTCATCCACCGCCGTGATGAAGTCGTTCTTGGCCTTTGCGAAGAGGTTCTTCACAGCCTCCAGGGTGCTGTAGTCCTTGCTCTGCTCGGATTCGAGAATGTAGACCACTCTTCTCGCGCCGGTGGCGATATGGAGCTTCTTGGCCCGGTTGTAGACGTCCACCAGGAGGAGATTGTCCAGAAGAAGGTTCTTGATAAAGTTATCCTTATCGAAGTGCTCCTTGTAGGCCACCAGCAGGTTCTGGATCTGGAAAGCAGCCAGCTTTCCAATCATGGCCGTCTCCTCGCCGCCGGTGACGATCACAACGTACTCGATCTGGTAATCGTCGTAGACCTTGAAATACATGCTCCCGCGGATCTCCTGGGTGTCTGCCTGGGAATCCGCGAAGCTCACAATGTCTGAGCGATTGACAACCGGGTCGTCCAGCGTGGAGGCAGCGACCTTGCCGTCAAGGTCGACGATGGTCAGTTCGCATCTGGAAATGTTTTTGATCCCACCGATTGTGTCCTGCAGAACAAGATTGGAAATCATTCTTTCACCCCTTCTTGACATCTCTCCCGCCGCAAAGCGGCAGGGCATGCATGTATGTGAATCATCCATCCGCCTTGTCCTGACAGAAACAGCCGTTCATTCACAGCCTCAAACTGTATCATACTTGGCCCGGATGGAAAAATCAAGTTCTTTCATTAATAAAATTGTAATAGTTTTGTAATTCTTTGAAAAATTACTGTCAATTTTCCCCCTCAGACCTCGAAAATAAGGTCCGCGTAGGTCGGAATCGGCCACATCCGCTTGTCCACCAGCGTCTCCGCCCGGTCACAGGGGCGGCGAAGCGCCTCCATGGCAGGCACCACTTTATCCTTAAAGAAGACAGCCTTTTCGCGCCCTTCGGGCAGAAGCTCCGCCTTGCAACGGGCCTCCTCCAGACGTCCGAGGGCCTCGCGGGCCTCCGCCACAGCTTCATTGAGAGCCGTCAGGGTCTCCCTCTGGGCTTCCGCGGGCAGTCCGCACTGCTCCACCCGGATCACGTCCTCTGCCAGGATGCCGGCGTACCGCATCATGGCGGGCAGGAGCTGACGGCCGGCCATGTGGAGCATGGTATTGGCCTCGATGTGGATGGCCTTGGAATAAAGCTCATACTTGACCGCCGCACGGGATTCAAGCTCGGTCCTGGAGAAAACGCCGAAGCTCCTGAAGGTCTCCACCGTCTGATCGCTCGTCAGTGCGGGGATGGCGTCCACCATGCTCTGGATGGCGGGCAGGCCCCTCCTCTTTGCTTCCTCGGCCCACTCTGCTGAGTACCCGTTCCCGTTGAAGACGATCCTCGCGTGGGCGGTGGCGTACTCTTTGATGATGTCGTGGACCTCCTCGTCGAAGTTCTCCGCCTTCTCCAGCCGGTCGCAGACCTCCCGGAAGGCTTCCGCCACGATCGTGTTGAGGACCGTGTTGGGGCCGGCCACGGAATCGCGGCTGCCCACCATGCGGAACTCGAACTTGTTGCCGGTGAATGCGAAGGGCGAGGTCCGGTTGCGGTCCGTGGCATCACGGTTCACATCGTTCAGGTAGCTGACACCGGTGATCAGCTTGCCGCCGTCCACGGAGTGGCTGGCCTGGCCCGTCATGATCAGCTGGTTCAGCACGTCGCTGAGCTGGGATCCCAGGAAAACGGAAATGATGACGGGCGGGGCTTCGTTGCCGCCGAGACGGACTTCATTTCCCACGTCGGAGGCGGATTCCCGCAACAGGGCTGCATGCTTGTCCACAGCCTTCAGTATACAGGTGAGGACCAGGAGGAACTGGATATTCTCGTGGGGCGTCACGCCCGGGTCGAGCAGGTTGATCCCGTCGTCGGTGGACAGGGACCAGTTGTCATGCTTGCCCGAACCGTTCACGCCGGCGAAGGGCTTCTCGTGGAGGAGGCAGCGCAGACCATGGCGGGTCGCCACCCGCTTCAGGGTCTGCATGACGATCTGGTTGTGGTCTACGGCCACGTTGCACTTCTCGTAAATGCAGGCAAGCTCGTGCTGTCCCGGAGCCACCTCGTTGTGCTGCGTCTTGGCGGGCACGCCGAGACGCCAGAGCTCCTCGTTGACATCCTTCATATAGGACGCGATGCGGGGCCGGAGGGTGCCGAAATAGTGATCGTCCAGCTCCTGGCCCTTGGGCGGCATGGCGCCGAAGAGGGTCCGGCCGGAGAATACCAAATCCATGCGCTTTAAATACTTCTCCCGGTCAATGATGAAGTATTCCTGCTCGGGTCCCACGGATGCGGAGACCGACTTCGAGGTCGTGTTCCCGAAGAGCCGGATGAGCCGCAGGGACTGGGTGCCGATGGCCTCCATGGACCGAAGCAGCGGCGTCTTCTGGTCCAGGGCCTCGCCCGTGTAGGAACAGAATGCTGTCGGGATGCAGAGGGTCGCTCCGCCCTCGTCGTGCCGGACGAAGGCCGGTGATGTGCAATCCCAGATGGTGTAGCCCCTGGCCTCGAAGGTGGCCCGGAGACCGCCCGAGGGGAAGGACGAAGCATCCGGCTCACCCTTGATGAGTTCCCTGCCCGACAGGGACATGAGTACCTTGCCGCTCGGAAGCGGGGATGTGATGAAGGAATCGTGCTTCTCGGCTGTCGCTCCGGTCAAAGGCTGGAACCAGTGGGTGTAGTGGGTCGCCCCTTTTTCTATTGCCCACTCCTTCATCTCATGGGCAATGACGTCCGCTGTCTCCTGGTCCAGTTCGGCGCCTTCCTCAATGGCCTTCCGAAGAGCCCGGTAGGTCTTCTTGGGAAGACGTGTCTGCATAGCCGTGTCGTTAAATACATCCTCGCCAAAAATGTCAGCGATATTGGTATAAGCCTCGCTCATTGTACTCCTTTTTCGCAGTCATGAACGGCAGGTCCCCCTCTCTGCGGGAGCACCGTTCCCGGCAGTCCGCCCGAATGTTGTGTATTTCACAGCCGCAGCGTCTGCCGCCTTTTAGTAAACATGCACGCCTGCCGCCTGAGGCGGAGGCGTGCATGGACAGATTTTATTGTCTCAGGCAGGGCCGGATGCCCGCCCTGAGAGCCTCTTTCAGGCAATGATCAGTTCAGATTCAGGCCTTGTCCTTGGAACCGAAGACTTCGATCTTGTACTTGACCATGTCAGTGATGGCCTGGGTGCCCGGAGCCAGGAGCTTTCTCGGGTCAAAGCCCTTGCCCTGCTGATCCTTGCCGGCCTCGATGTAAGCGCGGGTAGCCTTCGCGAAAGCGATCTGGCACTCAGTGTTGACGTTGATTTTGGAGATGCCAAGCTTGATGGCTTCCTGGACCATGGAATCCGGAATACCGGAGCCGCCGTGAAGAACAAGAGGCATATCGCCGACCTGAGCCTTGATGGCCTCAAGGACGTCGAAGCGAAGTCCCGGCCATCCTTCCGGATATACGCCGTGGATGTTGCCGATGCCGGCCGCCAGCATGGTGACGCCCAGGTCAGCAATCTTCTTGCACTCTGCCGGATCGGCGCACTCGCCCATACCGACAACGCCGTCTTCCTCACCGCCGATGGCGCCGACCTCGGCCTCGATGGACATGCCGAGCTCGTTGCAGATGCCTACCAGTTCCTTGGTCTTGGCTTCATTCTCATCGAAGGGCAGGGAGGAACCGTCGAACATGATGGAAGAGAAGCCAGCCTCGATACATGCCTTGCAGCCGTTGTATGTACCATGATCAAGGTGAAGGGCTACCGGAACCGTGATGCCCTGAGAATCGATCAGGTTCTTGACCAGATCAGCGACAGTCTTGAAGCCGCCCATGTACTTGCCGGCGCCCTCAGACACCTGTACGATGACCGGAGCATTGGATTCCTGAGCGCCCTTAAGAACAGCCTTTGTCCACTCAAGATTGTTGAGGTTGAAAGCGCCGATAGCATAGTGGCCTGCTCTGGCAGCCTGCATCATTTCTTTTGCTGATACTAACATTACACAATCCTCCTATAATAACGGTTCGGGCAGATGATCCCGCGGCCAGCCAAAGGCCGCCCGGCCCAAACTTTTCTTTTTGTATTATATAGTAAAATTGCGGAAAATAAAAGACGGTTTTTTGTCATTTTTAACTGTTTTCCATGCCGGTTCCCTTGAGGATCGACTTGAGCAGAGGCGGAAGCTCTTCGGGCGTATTCTTCTGTCCCAGAACCCCTATGGTCTCCTTCTGCTCATCCAGAATGATGTTGCAGGCCTTGCGGAGGACCTTTATGTTCACGAAGTCCGGGGACCCGCCGTACTCTCCGTCCAGCGTCCAGGGCACCGGTGTCTCCGACTCGATGATCACCTCCGTGGTCCGGTAGACGTCAACGCAGCCCTGCCCCAGGGTCCCGGTAATGAAGCCGCTCAGCGTGTCGTTCAAGTCCGCGATGTTTCTGGGGGCCCTGACCAGTGTCACCTCCATGAGCCCGTCGTCCAGCCTGACATCATTTCCGGTCACTCCCTTGATGCCGCCCACAGACGTGGAGTTGGTCACCATGCCGTAAATGTAGTCGCCGGTCTTCGTTTCCCCGTTGACGGTGACCGTCATCCGGTAGGTCTTCAGGTCGCCGATCCGGCGCGCGCCCTCCATGAGGTAGGCCACGTGGCCGAAGACGTTCTTCATGTCCTGGTCGGTCTCATAGGAGACGTCCGTGAAGGCACCAAAAGCTGCCACATAGATAAAATAGTGACCGTTAAAGTCCCCAATATCGATACCGCACTCCTCGCCGCCGAGGATGTCGCCCACTGCCTCCAGGACCACGGAGGAAAGGCCGAGGGAGGAGGCGAAATCATTGGTGGAGCCGACGGGAATGTAGCCGATGGGGACATGCCGCCCGGACATCATGAGGCCGTTCACCACCTCATCCAGCGTGCCGTCGCC
>CACXEL010000467.1 GCA_902766655.1 uncultured Lachnospiraceae bacterium
GGAATGTCCGTGCTGAGGAGGTTGAGCGGCAGAAGCTCAATGTTGGCCTTCTCGATGGCGCCGGTCATGGCCTCGCTGAGGTCCAGCTCTCCGTGGCCGGTCGTGTAATACATGACCGGGTGGGTATCACTCGTCACATAGGCTATGGCCGATGTGATCCGGCCTTCCCCGTCGAAGCCGGACGCGTAAGCGTAATACGTATTTGCATACGTATAAACATACATATTATCATGCTCCACAACGCGCTGCCTGTCGCCGCAGACAGCCACCACGCTGCCCGGCTCCACCTCCCCGATGCCCAGCTGGGAGGCGTAGGCGGGGCTGGCCACGAGGTCGATCTTCCGTACCCGGATCCGGTCCGATTCGGCCGCGTAAGTGTCGAGGAGCTTATCCACCGCATCGTCTTTGTCGTCCGACTGATACACATAGTAGAGGTCCACATCCTCCGTGAGCCCCTGCAGGACCGCCTTCGTCTCCTCACCGATACTGAAGAGCTTCATGGTCGAGACGTCGAAGGTGGTGAGGCGCGCGGGCAGGGCCGCGACGATCAGGTTGATGAGGACAGCGCCGGCGATGATCAGGGCCGCCGAAGCCAGGGCGTAGGAGCCGCCGGCCAGGGTCCGGAGACCTGCCGCCTTCTTCTCGGGAGTGACTTCATTTTTCTTCATGACGACACCCCCTCACACGAGCCGACGCTTCCTGACGGACAGCATGGTCAGCGCCAGGCCGCAGACGGCGACGGAGATAAAGTAAACATAGTTCTCCAGGGAGACAGATCCCTGATAGAAATCGATGGTGTGGGAATAGAAATCGAGAGCGCCCAGAATCAGCCGGATCCTGCCCACGAACCAGCTGTCATTGACCATAAAAAGGGCAAAACAGGCGATGGCACCCGCCGCCGTGACCAGGATGGAGACGTAATAGAAGCGGGTCATCACGTAGACCAGGATGCCCATGAGGATGCTGAGGATGACGAAAAAGACCAGAGATGCCATCCCTCCCCCGTCAAAGAGACTGTAGACGTTGTGGATCATCTGGGTCGCGAACACGAAGAGGATGCTGCCGATGGCGGCGATGATCACATTTTCCGTCATGGACGAGAGCAGCATGCCGACGGCCAGGTAGGCGCAGCCCTCCAGGAAAAAAGCCAGGAGCGAGGCATAGTCGATGAGAAAAGGTCCCTGCCCGAAATGGGCGATGATCAGCGGATACAGGGCCATCACCATGACCGGCGCCGCGAACACCGCCGCCAGGGCCAGATACTTGCCCAGCACAATATCCAGCAGCGTCACCGGGGCGGTGAAGAGCAGCTGGTCAGTCCTCTGGCGCCGCTCCTCGGCGAAGACCCGCATGGAGAGCATGGGCACCACGATGTAGAAAATGATACCACTGTTGCTGATGGCGTAGGCGAAGGTCGCGTACCCGTTGTGGAGATTGATGTAGCGGAACATGAGACCGGCCACGAAGAGCATGACGGCCGCCGCCATGGGGCCGGTCAGCGTGACGGCATAGCTCCGCAGTTCACGTCTTAAGATGGCTGTCATTCGCCGCCTCCTTCCCCGTCGGACTCGGTCAGTCGGAGGAAGATATCCTCCAGGCTGGCCCGCGCCACCTCGACGGAATAGTAATCGCAGCCCGCCTCCTTGAGGATGCGGGTGACGAGCCGGCGAGGATCGGATACCGCCTCCCCGGAGGACGCTTTCATCGTCACTGTGCAGCGCATGAGGCCGTCCCCGGCAGGCGTAAAGCTCAGTCCATCGGGACCGGAAATCCCCTCCAGGGCCTTTCTGAGGTGCTGCTCGGTCTCTGGGGATTCGATGGTGACCGTAGTCACGGCCTCCCTGCTCTCTGCCAGACGGGCCGGGGTATCGCAGGCGACCAGCCTCCCCTCGGACATGATGAGGACGGTATCGCAGATCTCGGAGACCTCCGAGAGGATGTGGGAGCTCAATATGACGGTGTGCTTCCTCCCCAGCTTTTTGATCAGGGAGCGGATCTCTATGATCTGCTTGGGATCCAGACCGACCGTGGGCTCGTCCAGGATCAAAGTCTCCGGATCACCCAGGAGGGCCTGGGCGAAGCCGGTCCTCTGGCGGAAGCCCTTGGAGAGATTGCGGATCAGACGGTCCTGGACCTCAGTGATGGCAAGCTCCGCCATCACGCCTTTGACAGCGGACTTTATTTCCCGGCCGGGAACCTTCTTGAGGCGGGCCGCAAAGGTCAGATACTCCCGCACGGTCATGTCCGGGTAGAGGGGCGGGATTTCGGGCAGGTACCCAATCGTCCGCTTGGCCTCCTCAGGTTCCGTGAGGATGCTGTGCCCGTTCACGATGACGTCCCCCGCGCTGATGGCCAGGTAACCGGTCATCATGTTCATGGTCGTGGA
>CACXEL010000468.1 GCA_902766655.1 uncultured Lachnospiraceae bacterium
GTCCACCATATCGGATGCTCCTGCACTTTGACGAAGCAGCATGCGGGCGGCGCTGTCCAGCGGGTTCCTCACATACAGCCGAGGATACCCATTTTTCAGGAGAAAGGCATTCAAATCCTCCGCATCCATCCCGAGCGCCATACCCAGTTCCTTGTACCTCTCCTTTCCGTTGGGCCGGGCCTTGCCTGTCCTCCACTTGTCCACCATGGTGTGGCTTACAAAGCATCGTCTGGCCAGGGCGGAAGAGGAAAGCCCCTGCTCATCCATTCGATCCTGCAGGTCCTGCTGAAAACTGTATGTGCCGGACGCCGACAGAACTTCCTCCACGCAGGCAAGATCATCTTCCAGTATTTCTGCTGCCTCCCACATTTCTTTTCCTCGTTCTCTACAATCGCAATATACCATCGGACCGGGATGCGATTTCCCGGTAAAGTTGCAGATGCTCCCTGCATATAAAAAGCCCTGGTTCAAGGCACTGTACCCCCTCATGTTTCGAGGCCATGAGAAGTCTAACCTGTGAGCCAGGCCCATATTTGATCTAATTATTTATTTATAATTATAGATATATTGTGCCAATTGTCAATTATTCTGGTAAACAACCCGTTAATTGGCGCTTGTTTCATCTATATTCACAAATTTTCTGTGTCAATTTCCAAACTTTAGCCGGCAGTCAATCACCTCCTCTTTGGCTTCTGCCAGAACAGCGATAATAATGGCCTCCTTTTTGCCTGATCGGCCTGGGTGCTCCGCTTTCCATGCCCCTACGGGCATTCGGCGAATGCCTTTGCGGATAAAAAAACTTCCTGCCCGCATGATCGACTGACTCATATCGGGCAGGAAGTTTTATATTTTTCCGCAAATGACAACAGGCAGCCTTTTTCAGGCAAGGCCGTTATAGATTACCTTTTTGTATGGCCACAAATCAATATCGGAACAGCCTGACGCCGTGGGCGGGCACCAGGCAGGAAAGCGCGCCGGTGATGATGTTGGCCTCGCTCCCGGTCCACAACTCCTTCATCGGTCCCTTGCCGCAGCCCCGGTAACCGTAGGACTGGGCCCTTCCGACCCACCAGTTAATGCCGCGCTCCTCATCAGAGAGGTTGAAGATTGCAAGATATTCCTCGCCGGTGCGCTCATTTTCGGCGATCCAGACCGCTTCCTCCTCGTTCCGCAGGAGCTGCCTGGCATTCGTGCCCTCTCTCTGCATGCGCAGGACCTCTGTATTGGTCAGAAGGCCTTTGGCAAAGTCATCCAGCCTGGTCATTTCCGCGCCGATCATGAGCGGCGCCCCGAAAATACACCAGAGGCTCATCATGGTCCGCTGCTCGTCCTCCGTGAAATTTGTCAACCGCTCGACCCTGTCGCCAAAGCATCCGCCTATCATTCCGACAGGGAGCATGTCACAGTCCGGGTAGCAGCCGGGTTTCTTTTTACCTTCCCACAGCTCGCATCTCCGGAACATATCCTTGAGGAGAGGCCAGCTGTCCCAGAAGTCGTCGGTGATCCGCCACATCTCGGCATTCTCCGCGTAGAATTCAGCCTCCTTGATTTTGGCCGGCCCCGGGGAGAGGCTCAGTACGATCGGCCTTCCGCACTTTTCGATTGCCCGATGCAGCATCGCTATCTCCTGATGGGCGGTCACCGCGTCTTCCCGGCAGATATCGTCACACTTGATGAAGTCCACCCCCCAGGAGGCGTAAAGCTCCATGATCGAGTCATAGTAGAGCTGTGACTCCGCTAGGGTGGGGCGCAGCCCGTACATGTAGGGGTTCCACTCACAGATATTGACCGGATCAGCGATCATGTCCGCTGTCACATCCGTGCCGAGCAGCCCGCCGTGCCGGTGGGCTGCCAGTCTGGGTATACCGCGCATGATATGAATTCCGAATTTCAGGCCCAGCGAGTGGATGAAATCCGCGAGCGGCCCAAACCCTTTTCCGTCCACCGCAGAGGGAAAACGGGCCGTGTCCGGGATCAGCCTGGAATACTCATCCATGCAGAGCTCCGGGAACGGCAGGTACTGGTATTCACCGCTGCGGGATCCGGCGCCGACCTCGTACCAGGCGATATCGATCACCACATATTCCCAGCCGAAGGCCTTCAGGTTTTCCGCCATGTA
>CACXEL010000469.1 GCA_902766655.1 uncultured Lachnospiraceae bacterium
CATGGGCGAGACCATGGAGGTGCCCCTCTATGAGGCGGCCTCCGCCAACAGCAAGATCAATTACATTCTCTTCGACGGCGTGACGCATGCGGCGGGAAGCATCTACCAGATCCCTGCCAACGTGGCCTGTGTCCGGTTCGCTGAACACGAGGAAGCCTTCGTGGCCGGCTACGCGGCCGTCTGCAGCGGCATCCGGTCTCTGGGCGTAGTGGTCGGTGAGGAAAATGAAGCCAATACCCGCCATGTGAACGGCTTCGTCCAGGGCGTGAAGAAGGCTGCCGAGGACCTGTCGCTCGAAGGCGGTTCCGTCACGGTGCGTTACGAGTTCGCGGGCTCGGATGAGCTGACGCCTCTCAGGATGTCGGAGGCGCTGGGAATGTACAACGAGGGTGCTTCCCTCATTTACACCACGGGCGAGAACCTTGTGATGGCAGTGGGCATGGCTGCCCGCAACCAGGAAAAATACTACGCGACCGGAGGCGTGGACCATACAGACGACGGAAAATGCCTCTTCAGTGCCGTTCCGGTCTACAATATGGCTGCCAGACTCATGCTGAACGACTATGCGCAGGGCAATTTCCCGGGCGGCAGCTCGGTCACCTACGGGTACACGGACAGCTGTCTTCAGGTCAAGGCTGATTTCTCGACCCTGGCCAATTTCAACCAGGAGAAGTTCGACGCCATCGTGTCCGCACTCATGCTGGGAACGGTGAAGCCGGATGCCAGCATAGTCCCTTCGAACAGCACGGCCGTGACGGTCACCCGGATCGAGGCCAAGGATGCCGAGGCGGCTTCGGCGGATGCTGAGCCGGGCGGCGGCGCCATTACGCCGGAGGAGACCGTCGATGAGAACGCGGAGAATGCCGACGGAGAGAATTCTGAAGGCGGGGCGGAGACTGCCGGGGCTGAGGGCGGTGAAGCCGCCTGATGCGGCCTGCCTGCCGCCGGGCATTCCGGATGCCGCAGTACTTAAGAGCGCCGGCATGACCCGATTTCCCTCGATTCACAGCAACGCGAGGAGTAAAGAGATATGAAGAAACTGGTTTGGCTCCTGACGACGATCCTGCTCGTGACGACAATCCTCATGGGCTGCAGCACCTCCGGAGACATTTCCGCCGGGACGCAGGAGGAAATCACCCTGGAGGTCCTCCCGGACGATGAGGAGACTGAAGCAGAGGCCGGTACCGCTTCGACGGAAGCTGAGACAGCCGGGCCGGAGGGAACTGCTTCCTACGAGGAGACCGGCGACGACGATTTTTTAGAGGAGGATGAGGCCTACGCCGACTATGAGGAGGATGCCTCCGCGGAAGGTGCGGGTGAGAGCTTCTCCTACGAGGATGACGACGTCTGGGGCGATGACGGCGAAGAGGGTATCACCGACGGAGAGATCGGCGATGGCCTGACCGTCGATGAGGACGGGACTTATTCGAGCAAGGAGGAGGTGGCTCTCTACATCCACCTCTACGGGAAGCTTCCCTCCAACTACATCACCAAGAAACAGGCAGAGAAGCTGGGCTGGGTGGCCTCCAAAGGCAATCTCTGGGAGGTGGCGCCGGGGAAGAGTATCGGCGGAAGCTACTTCGGCAACTATGAAGGCCTTCTGCCGGACGGCGATTACAGGGAGTGCGACATCGACTATCAGGGCGGACGCCGCAATGCCAAAAGGATTGTTTTCTCTACGGACGGCCGCATCTATTACACCGAAGACCACTACGAGAGCTTCGAGCAGCTTTATTAAAGGAGGCAGGCCATGAGAGAAGAAATCTTTCGGATGAATACCCTCCTCGAACGGGAGGCTATCCACGACAGCTTCGCGGAGAGGTTCTCATTTCCCGACTACTATGGCCGGAACCTGGACGCCCTTCATGACTGCCTGACGGAGCTGGACGAGGACACCCGGATCATTCTGGATTTCGAAGGAATGTCCGCCAGGCGCCTGCCGTCCTATCCCACCAAGCTTCTCCGCGTTCTTCTGGATTCAGCTTCGGAAAATGAACACCTGGAGCTGGTCGTCAGATAAATGACATACCCGTAAAAAAGCTCTGCCGTTTCCAAAGGGAAGCGGCAGAGCTTTTTTGTACCTGCGGCAGTATTCATCGAACGGCTGAGGAACTGAGAGGCAACGGGCCTGACGAATCGGACAGGGCGAAACATCCTGCTCCGGATTTCTATCATGCCGGAGAATGCCGGGACTCAGTGCTGGATCTGGTTCTCCTCATCCCCTGCGGGCGGAAAGACAAAGGCCGGCGCATTGGCCTTGATGAGCGCGAGCAGCTCGTCGTCGTGGTTGTGGACCAGGCGGCAGGTCCTGTCGAAGATCATGACCGCCTCGTCGCCGGGTACTGCGGCCGGCCAGTCAGGCAGCTCCGCGTGGCACGGATTGCCGGTGCGGGCGAAGCTCATGAAGGCCGCGAACATCTGCTCCTCCAGCTTGTCGGAGACGCCGGGCACATTGGCCGAGGGCACCAGGCAGACGTTGTGGAAGAAGAAGGGAATGTCCGAGCAGTGCCAGGCGATCTTGGAGCCCCGGATCGGGAACTCAAAGCAGAACTGGTAGACAAAGACCGGAGACTCGGGGCAGGCGCACCTGGCCTTGATGTACTGCTTGGAGGGGACACGGAAGAATGTATCGACGGACGCGGCATCCACCCGCCTCTTGTCGGGATACGCTTTCATGAAGAGCTTGCCGATCTTCTTGCCGGCAGCCCCATATCTGGCCTTGAGGACCGCGTCGGTCTCCTTGTCGCCGATGGTCCGGCGGTCGTAGGGGGCGGGGGCAAAGTCGAATTCGCCCAGGACGGACCCGATCAGGATCGGGATAGTTTTGGCGTGTTCCGTGAAGGCGCCGCCCTCGATGTGGGGCTCTCCGAGGAAGAAGTCATTTTTCCTGGGGTAGCCGCCGGCGTAGAGTCCCTGGGCCATCATGGCTGGCGCGACCTTGTCGTAGGCTTCGACCAGATCCGTGTAGGGAAGGGTCTCCAGCAGGCTGACGTCCTTTTCTTCGAGTCCCAGTTCCTTCAGCATTCCTTCGATGAGCGGGCGGGCGCTGCCCTGGGCCTTGTACATGATGCCGGTGTCCACGATGCCGCTCATGATGATGCCCTTCTGGAAGAGCCCGTCAGCCGCCGGGATCTGGGTCAGGTCCTTGACCTTTTCACCGCCGCCGGACTGGCCGAAGATCGTGACGTTTTTGGGGTCGCCGCCGAAGGATGCGATGTTTTTATTTACCCACCTGAGGGCCGCGACCATGTCTGCGTGGCCGCAGTTGCCGGAATTCTTATACTCCTTCCCGAACTCGGAAAGGTCCAGATAGCCCAGGATGTTGAGACGGTGGTTGACTGTGACCACGACGACATCTCCGTATTTTGCCATGTTGGCGCCGTCGTAGGCAAGCTGCTCGATGGAGGAGCCGGCCGCGTAGCCGCCGCCGTGGAGCCAGACCATGACGGGCTTTTTGGCCTTGGAGTCAAGCGATGTCGTCCAGACGTTGAGGCTCTGGCAGTGCTCGTTCTGGGGCCAGTAGGCGTGGGGCACCATGAGTTCGCCGTTGGGCGTGTCCTGGTGCATGAGAGGCGCCACGAACCCGTAGCTGGTCGCATCCTTCACACCCTCCCAGGGCTCTACCGGGACAGGCTGCTTGAAGCGGTCTGCCTCCGCATAGTGAATGCCCTTGAAAATGAAAGATCCGTCGTAGAAATATCCCTGGAGAGTGCCTGCCTTGGTCTTTACAACAGTGGTCTCGTCACATCTGAATGCCTTTGCCATGAGTCTTCCATCCTTTCCGTCTTCTCTGCCGGGAATCCTGTGATCCTGACCGGCTGCGGGCAGTCTGTCATTCCTGAAAATGCAGTCATTTCCCGGTCCCTTTCCGTCACAGGTCAAGTCCCCGTGTATACTCGTTATCCTTATTATATGCCCGGCGGCGGGAGATGTCTAATCCCCTCGGAGCGGACAGGCTGCCTAAAATCAGGAAATGATTTTTGGATAAAGTGCTGAGCTGCCCCCGGAGGAAGGATGCAGCCTGATCAATGGACTAATGCCGGATATGCACTGCCGGTCCGACCAGCCTCCGCGCCATCGGCCGTACTGCGTGCATTCCCGGATCCGATACGGATTCCGTGTGCGGCGTTTTCGGCCTGAGGAAAATGAAAAGGACGGGCAGCCGCCGGGAAGGCGGACCACTCGTCCTGTTTTTCATTTACCGCAGATGCGCCAGCACCTTCATGCCGGTCCTCTGCCTGGGAATGGTCAGGCCCATGCGGTCAAAGAAGGGACGGACCTTGTCGTCACTCTTCTCAACAGCCCGGCCGATCTCCATGTGCACGCTCAGGAAAACGAAGACCGCTGCAGCGATCCAGGCTGCCTCGTCAGCCACGCAGATGGCTGAAAAGCCATAGCGGGGGACCAGGAAGAGGCAGATCAGGGAGCGGGCTGCCATTTCCAGGAACCCGGCGGTCATGGCGCGGGAGGTGAAGCCCATGCTCTGGAGGGTAGGCCGTGAGATGTTGAGCACAGCCAGCACCGTGAAGCAGATGCCTGCCCAGGCGAGCAGCTCGCCTGCCGCATCCAGGATCTCTGTCTCACCTGAGGAGACAAAGAGAAGAGCCAGCGTCCTGCCGAAGAAAATGAGGACCATACCGATGAAGAGGCCATAGCCGATGCCTAGGGCCAGGCCGATGGACAGACCTTCGCTCGTTCTGCGCGCCTTGCCGGCACCGTCATTCTGGGATGCGAAGGTAGAGACGGCAGTTCCGATGGCGTCGAAGGGGCACATGGCGAACTGCTTGATGCGGGCGGAGGCAGTCATGGCCGATACATAGATGCTGCCCAGGGCGTTGTTGGCTGACTGCATGACCATGCTGCCGATGGCGGTGATGGAGAACTGGAGTCCCATGGGGAAGCCCACAAGGGCCAGGGACCTGATCAGGGCCGGATCGACATGCTTCTCATCGGGGGTAAAATGAAGGATCTCATATCGGGCGGCGATGAAGGCAGCGCTGAGGACGCCGCTGATTCCCTGGGAGATGACTGTCGCGATGGCTGCGCCGGCGACGCCGCTCTTCAGCACTATGATGCAGAAGATATCCAGCCCGATATTGAGCAGGGCTGAGATGGCCAGGAAAAGGAAGGGCGTCTTGCTGTCCCCGATGGACCGCAGGATACCGGCTGAGAAATTGTAGAGCAGCATGAAGGGGATACCCAGGAAGATGATGAAAATGTAGACCCGGGTGTCCGCATAAATGTTGGCGGGCGTATTCAGGATGTCCAGGATTCGGTCAGTCAGGAGTGTGCAGACTCCGGTCATGACCAGGGCTACGGCGCTCATCAGCCAGATTCCGTTATAGATGCTGCGCCTTACCGAGTGGAGGTCGCCGGCGCCGAAGTCCCGGGCGATGGGGATGCAGATGCCTGTGCAGCTGCCGTTGCAGAAGCCCAGCACCAGGAACTGGACGGATGCCGTGGCGCCCACGGCGGCCAGGGCGTCGGCGCTCAGGAAGCGTCCGACGATAGCTGTGTCCGCCAGGGAGTAGGTCTGCTGGAGCAGATTTCCCAGGAGAAGGGGGAGAGAGAACCATAAGATCAGTTTCAAAGGATTGCCCTTTGTCATATTTTGCATTAGTAAATCTCCTTGCTTAAAGGCCGGCAGCGCTTCGCGCCGGAGTATTATCTCTGAATGAAGGCAAAAAGCTGAGGGACGCTGCATCGGTGCGCGCCTGAAAGTACGCAGCCTGCTGCTGTGCTGATATACCTGGGTGGTTTCCTGCGGAGCCTTCTGTCTTCGGCGACATCCTGCACTTTTGCTGCCCGCGGCGGTCCTCACTTGCCTGAACGAGACGTGATTATACTCGGTCTGCCGAAAAATGAAAGGGGTGATTGCGGTCAAGTGGCACATTAAAGTGGCCAAAAAACACACAGGCGGACATGCGGTGAGAAGCCGGAAGGATAAGATGGGAGCGAACGGAAAGGGTGTATGCATTCCCGAAAAGTGTGGCAACCGGCTGTCAACTGCAGCAAACAGCAAAAATGGTCAATCATTCACCGGAAAATGGAAGGAGAGTCCGCAACCGCGGGTGCATGGCCTTTGAAATATACCGTGCCAGATGGTATACTGAAGGTGACTTGAAAATGGCCACAGTCGTCGTCATCGTTTTCCCTGCGCCTTCCGGGTGCGAGCGGGAACGAAGGCGACTACGGACAAAAAAGGAGGAGCATATGTCAGTACGATATTCGGTAGATCTTGACCAGCCGGGAAGGGCATTTCCCCATTACTGGGAGCTCAGTGTCGGAAGCTGTCATGCTGCGACGATCCTGCGCGCTGACGTTCAGGCTCAGATCAGACAGGCACACAAGGACATTGGCTTCAGGTATCTGAGATTCCACGGCCTACTGGACGACGATATGAGTGTCGTCATCGCCGGTTTCATGCCCGGGCAGCCGCCTCAGCTGAGCTTTTTCAACATTGACTGTATTTTCGACTTCCTGCTGGATGCGGGGATGAAGCCATTCGTTGAGCTTGGCTTTATGCCGGAGGCCTTTGCCTCCTCGGACCATACGACCTTCCACTACAAGGGCTTTTCCTCCATGCCGAAGAAGGATGCCGACTGGGAGGACCTGATCACGAAGCTGGTGCAGCACCTTGAGGATCGTTACGGCGCGGAGGAGGTGCGGACCTGGTTTTTCGAGGTCTGGAACGAGCCCAACCTTTACTTTTTCTTTGACGGGACCCAGGAGGATTATTTCCATCTCTACGAGATGACAGCCAGGTCCATCAAAAATGTGGACAGTAAACTGAAGGTTGGCGGCCCGGCCACATCCAACAATGCATGGATTCCCGAGTTCAGGAACTTCTGCGAGGCGAACGGCGTTCCCTATGACTTCATTTCCACCCACCACTATCCCAGCGACGATCCCCTCTCTACAGCGGGCATGAACGGGCCGGGCACCAAGGGGGAGGACTTCATGAAGATCGATCCGGCTTCCCTGAGCCCTGAGGACATTCAGAAGATCATAGACGCTTTCTTCAACCGGGAAAATAAGAACCCCCGCGACATCCTCTCCCGTCTGACCCAAAAAGCCAAGGCAGAGGCGGGCGACTACCCGCTCTACTACACCGAATGGAACGTCGGCCACTATGATACTGCCTATGCGGCTGCCGGTGTGCTCGCTACGCTGGCTTATAACGAGGGCCTGGTCGAGGGATACTCCTACTGGTGCATCTCTGACATTTTCGAGGAACTGGGTCTCCACGGTCTTCCCTTCAACAATGAGTTCGGACTGGTAAATGTCTATGGCACACCGAAGCCCGTCTACCGGGTCTTCGAAGCCCTCCATAAAGCGGGCGACAGGCGTCTCAACGTTACAGCCGCCGGTGAAGGAAATGACTACCGCACCGCCGAAGTGCTCGCTCTGGCTGACGACGACGTGGTGACTCTCTTTGCCTACAACCACGACATCGAGGAGCGTGAGATCCGCCGGGTGACTATGGAGCTGGAGATCAAGGGCAGCTTCCGCAAGGTGGAGAAGGCTGTCATCGGCAGGGGCAGCGCCGATCCCTTCAGCTGCTGGAATGAGATGAGCAGGCCTGCTTACCTGACGAAGGCCCAGGTATCGCAGCTGGACGCGGCCTCCCAGCTCATCTGGCAGGACGTCACGGCTTGCAGGGATCCCTTCACGTTTGATCTGCCTGAGGAGAGTGTGACGATTTTCCGGCTGACAAGAGATTGAAGCCTGCAGACGCTGACAGGCAGAGAATGATCGGGCGGGCTGCGGCCTGCCCGATCATGGTGTCTGAAGCTTTGTACTTCTTCCGGGACCGCTGTCGCCGCTGCCGGACGCGGCAAAGGCACAGCGCATTTAGGACAGGCAAAAAAACAGCCGGCACATCCGCGGAAACGGACCGTGGATGTGCCGGCTGTTTTTTGCTGGTCTTTATTTATCACTGATCGTGGAATGCCACTCCTGAAGGGACCTGACGTCGCCCTTGGAGCCGTTCTTCACGATGGCGATTCCCTCGACGGCTGCCTTGGCGGCGGCCATGGTGGTGATGTAGGGAATCTTGTACTTGATGGCTGCCTTTCTCAGGTAGCTGTCGTCATGGATGGAGTCCTTGCCGACCGGGGAGTTGATGATCAGCTGGATCTTGCCGTTTGTCATTTCGTCCAGAATGTTGGGACGGCCTTCGTAGAGCTTCTTGACTCGCTTGACCGGGAGTTTGGCCTCCTCGATGAGAGAGCAGGTCTTGCCGGTGGCCATGAGCTTGAAGCCGGTCTCATAGAGTGCGCGGGCGATGGCCACGACCTCCATGCGGTCCTTCTTGTTGACGGACAGGAGGGCGGTTCCGCCGAGGGGCAGGGTCGCCTGAGCGCCTTCCTCGGCCTTGAAGAAGGCTTCGCCGGGGGTCTTGGCGATGCCGAGGACCTCGCCGGTGGATCTCATTTCCGGGCCAAGGACCGGGTCGACTTCCTGGAACATGTTGAAGGGGAAGACGGCTTCCTTGACGCCGTAGTAGGGGATCTTCTTCTCCTTGAGGCCCGGGACCGGTGAGGGTCTGCCGGTGAGCTCACCGGTGATGATCTCAGTCGCCAGGGGCACCATGCTGATGCCGCAGACCTTGGAGACCAGGGGCACCGTGCGGGAGGCGCGGGGGTTGGCCTCGAGGAC
>CACXEL010000470.1 GCA_902766655.1 uncultured Lachnospiraceae bacterium
AGGGACGTACCTTTTTTTTTAATATTTTAATTTTGAGAAAAAAGGTACGTCCCTGATTCTCACCTGGGGGTGGGGTACAGGTTTATAAATAGAAGTCAGAGAAGGCAGAAGGGACCTGGTCAAATCGACCAGGTCCATCTTTTTCAGCGCACAAATGAAGCCATTTTCCGTTATATATAGAAAAGGATTCCGATGCGAATCAGACAATCTGTGACTTTGCTTCAGAAAGGAGGGCTCCCGTTGAATCTGGAGGACCAATACGACCGGATATTCAGGTACTTATTTTACCGGCTCCACGACGAGCAAACGGCAGAAGATCTGACGCAGGAGACCTTCCTCCGCTTCCTGGCCAGCAGGAATTACCGGGATGAGAACCGGCAGCTGCAGTATCTGTATACCATTGCCCGCAATCTCTGCATCCAGCATTACAGGGACAGGGCTGTTACATTCAGTCTGGAGGAGGCCGGAGATCGACCGGCCAGGGAGAACTTTGAGGAGCCTCTGCTTGACCAGATCAGTCTTCGGGAGGCGCTGGACTCTCTCGCGCCCGAAGAGAGAGAAATGCTCTTTTTGCGCTATGTCAATGATGTCCCGGTGCCGGTCATGAGCGGTTTATATAAGATATCGAGGTTTGCCGTCTACCGGAAGCTGAGAGGTATCCTGAGAAAAATGAGGACCTGGATGGAGGTGGAACCGGATGAATAATAAGAGGCTGATCGCGCAGCTGAAAAAAGTGAGCAGTGTTCCCGTCCCGGAAAGGAAAGAGGAATTCTTCAGGACCCTGGCACAGCAGGGACTTCTCCGCAGACAGTCAGTGGTCATGAACCACGGAGAGTTCCTGGCCGGCCAGCTTTGCTACATAGAGAAATGGATCTGGCTGCTGTCAGGGCTTCTCCTGCTCTTCATAGTATGGCTCTGCTCTCGGAACCCGGGCAGCCACCCATTTGCCCTGACGCCCCTCCTGGCTGCCGGCGTTCTTCTGGAGACCGAGCGGTCCCGCCGGTTCAGGATGGCTGAGCTCGAATATGCCGCCAGATTCTCCCTGAGGAGCATAGTGTTTGCGAGGATGTTCCTGGTGGGTCTCATGGATACGGCAGGGCTTCTGATCGTTGTGGCCTGGGTCAGGTCTTATTTCCCTTATCACCTGCTCAGGGTCTTTCTGTACATGATGGTGCCCTACCTGACAGCATCTTTTCTGGGATCAGTCTATGAGAGGAAAATGAGGACAGATGCCGGCTTTGGAAGTCTTGCCATATGCATTCTGTCCTCCGCAGTCTTTGCCGCGGCGCCTTTCGTTTTCAGGCAATTGTATGAGGAGAGTCTGACAGCCGCCTGGGCAGCGGCCTTCCTCCTGCTCACCGTAAGCCTTGGCGTCAGTGTGCGGGATCACATGCACGAAATGGAGGAGCCGGTATGGAACTGAAGGCAGACAGACTTACCAAACAGTATAAGAATAAGATCGCTGTCGACCGGATGAGCTTTTCTCTGACGGAAGGGGTGACGGGCCTTCTGGGGGCCAACGGCGCGGGAAAAACGACGCTCATGCGGCTCCTCAGCGGAATCCTTCTGCCGACCTGCGGGAGTGTGTCCTGGAACGGGATGGACGTGGGAGCGGAGGAATACCGCGATGTTCTGGGGTACCTGCCGCAGCATTTTGGCTATTACCCGGAATTTTCCGGGAGAGATTTTCTGCTCTATATGGCAGCGGCGAAGGGGATTCCAAAGCGGGAGGCTGTGCAAAAGGCGGAGGAGCTGGCTGAGCTGGTCGGGCTCAAAGACGCTGCACGGAAGAAGGTCCGCACCTACTCCGGCGGAATGAAGCAGAGGCTGGGAATCGCCCAGGCGCTGCTGAACGATCCGCAGGTCCTCATTATGGATGAGCCGACCGCCGGCCTCGACCCGCAGGAGCGGATCCGATTTCGTGAGCTGATCGCGGGGCTGGGGCAGGACAGGATCGTGCTTCTGTCCACCCATATCGTTTCAGACCTCGAGCCTATCGCGGACCGGCTCATGATCATGAAAGAAGGGCGGCTGCTCTGGCAAGGCCGGTGGGCGGCTGGAAATGAAGACCTGGAGTCATTTTATATGTCGGTCATCGGCGGGGAGCAGACGACAGTCTGACGAGGGTGGAGATATGCTTAGAACGCTGTACAAATACGAACTGAAAAAACTCTTCTTATCAAAGGTGAATCTGCTCGCGATGGCCGGGTCAGTGGTGGTGCTCGTGTTCCTGGCAGTGTCTTCATTTTCCGAGGACCGGGCGGGTGCCAGGGAGGCCGCGAGGGAGCTGGACGGCAGGACGATTGACGGACAGCTTTTTGAGGAGATGGAGCCGGGGCTGCAATCCGTGAATGGAATGACCGTATTGCAGGTCGCTGAAGGCTATGAGCGATTTGCGCCGATCCTCACCATGATGATGCCGGTGACCGGAGATGAATTCGATCCCGCCCGCTTCCGGGAGACGGGCTTCTATGAGCTGCGGAGACAGAAGATTGAACAGCGCATGGAGAAAGAGGGGATCACTGAGGAGGAGAGGGCGTACTGGGCTGACCTGGAGGCCGAGGTGCCGAAGCCATTCGTCTATCACGACTTCAGCGGGCCGGCCAACCTTCTCAAATCATTCCAGGCCCTGGGGTTCTTTATCCTGCTCCTGTCCGCCATCGGCCTGTCCGGTGTATATGCGAGGGAGACGGCGGACAACATGAACCAACTCCTCCTGTGCAGCCGATACGGGAAGAGGGAGCTGTATCTGATCAAGTTCGCTGCCGGGATCACCTGGATCCTGACGGCAGCGGTGCTGGAGATCCTGGCGCTGGTGGTGCCGATCGGATTCATTTTCGGCATGAAGGGGGCGGGAGAAATGCTGCAGCTGGTGAAGCCTCTGTCCATGCTGCCCTGCTCGATCGGGCAGATAATAGCGGTCTGCGCGTTGATCTTCCTGCTGGCAGCCGTCCTCTTTGCGGCTGTGACCATGCTCCTGTCTGTCACCACCCAGAACGCGCTTGCCGTGACGTGCGGCCTGCTGGGGTATCTGATTGTAGACCTTTTCGCGTCGGTACCGGACAGGTTCAGGCTCCTGCAGGCGGTCTGGAACCTGAGGCCGAACGCGATCCTCATGAATACGGGGTTCGTCAATTATCGGCTGATCCGTCTGGCCGGAAGATTATTCCAGAACTATCAGGCGGCGCCGGCCGCATATATGATCATAGCCATAGCCGCGATGCTGGCGGGGCGGTGGAGATACCGCTCGCTTCAGGTGGAGTGAGAATGAGGGACGCGCCTATTTTCTCAAAGATTTTGAGAAAAAGGCGCGTCCCTCATTCTCATCCCTCCCCCGGATATGGTATGCTTGTCTTTATATTACTGCTGACTACGAGAGGGGAAAAATTCGCATGCTCGCTTTCTTATATATTCTGCTTGCCCTTGGCACAGGGACAGCTATCATCTCACCGATCCTCCTGGGAAATGAAGACCCGGCTCCGGACCGCCCCGTCAACCGCATCTGGGTCCTCATCTCAGGCGGTGCAGCCGCCGGCATTCTGGTCTCGACCTGGTGCCTTTACCTCCTCTCCTGGGTCCTCAAGGTCCATTCGGGCGTAAGTCAGCCCCTCTATATCGCCAATGCGGTGGTCATGGGCGGGGAGGCAGTGCTTGTCATTTTCCTGTCGATCCGTCTGAAAAAGCAGGGTGGTGCGGCGGCTTTTCTGAGACGACTGGTGACGGACAGGGACCTGTTCAGAAAAGAATGTCTTCTCTATGCCGCCCTTCTCATCTTCATTGCCGCCACCTTCTGCTACGTGCTTTTCGTCCGGGGCAACACGCTGTACGCCGGGCTTACGGTGTTCAGCGACTATGCGCCCCACCTGGCCATGGTGCGGTCCTTCTCGAGGAGCGCCAACTATCCTACCATGTACCCGCATTTCGGCGGGGAGGATATCAAGTACCACTTTATGTTCCAGTTCCTGACGGGCAATCTGGAGTTCCTGGGGTTCAGGCTGGACGTGGCCTACAACGCGGCGGGCATTCTTTTCATGTGGACCTTTCTCGTGGTCCTGACCCAGATCGCCCTCCGGCTCTGGGGGAAGTTCCCTGCAGCGGTCCTGACCTCTCTGCTCTTTTTCTTCCGGAGCGGCCTCACCTTCTTCAGGTTCCTCTATGAGCACCTGGCCGCAGGGGATCTTCTTGAGACCCTGGCCGGGAACCGGATCTTCCTTGGCTACACGACAAATGAGAACTGGGGCCTCTGGAACTACAACGTCTACCTGAACCAGCGCCACCTGGCCTTCGGGCTCACCGTCGCCGGCGTGCTCGTCTGGTTCTTCCTGGATTATCTGATCCGGGCAGAGCAATCAGAGGAAACGGACGGGCAGGCGGAAAGCCGCCTGAAGCTCCTCTACCTGAGCCTGGATGCCTGGCTCCCGGCCCACCCCCGGGAGGCCATTCTTCTGGGCACCCTCCTGGGCATGACCGCCTTCTGGAACGGAGCCGCCGTGATCGGCTGCCTGCTCATCCTCCTGGGCTTCACCTTCTTCTCCCGCCACAAGCTGGACTATGCGCTGACGGCCGGATGCGCTGTCTTCCTTTCCTATGTGCAGACCCGGTTCTTCATTCGGGGGAGCGCGGTGTCGGCCGGCTTCTACTGGGGCTTCATCAGCGAGGACAAGAGCCTGTCCGGCATTGGCATGTTCCTGCTCTATATATCCGGATTGACCATTCTCGGCGCCATCCTTCTCCTCCCGGTCCTGAAGAGGGAGCGGCAGACCTACCTGACGGCGGTTTTTTTCCCGGTCTTTTTCACCTTCACCATGTCGCTCACGCCCGATGTGACGGTCAACCAGAAGTACATCATGATCGCCTGCGCCTTCATGGCACCGGTCTGGGGCGGTGTACTGGCCCGGCTCTTCACGGCTTCCCGCAGGAAGGCAGTGGCACGCACGGCGGCGGTCATTCTCACGGTGGCTCTGACGGCGACGGGAATCTACGATTTTGTCGTCATTTTGCGGGACAACGGTCCGTCTTACAGCATCACGGTGCCCCTTGACAGTGACCTGACGGACTGGCTGGACGGCACCATGCGGCCGGACCAGCTGATCCTGACGCCCTGGTATTCCCTCTGCGACGTGACCCTTTCCGGAAAAATGCTCTACATGGGCTGGCCTTATTACGCCTGGTCCGCCGGCTACAACACGGATTACCGGGGAAGGACGGGGGAACTCATCTACACGACCGATGACGAAGAGCTCTTCCGCCAGCTGGTCTACCGGGAGCAGATCGACTACATCCTGTTCGAGGATGACATGACCTTCAACGACGCACCGGCCAGGGAGGATGTCATCGCCGCCGTATGCCGCCTCCTCTATACATCGGAGGACGGCCGGATCCGGATCTACGAGACGGACTTTCCTTCCTTCTATTGACGAACACATCAGACAGTGAAAAATGAACACACTGGCCGCCCCGCAGCCGGACCCTGTGCCCGGACAAGCGGGGCGGTCTTCTGTACGCGGGGCCTTTCGCCGGCTTTTGGCTATGTAAGCGAAGACAAAGCATTGAGCATTAAAAGGCCGGATGCTATAATAGCTATGTATACCTGTCAATAGCAGGAGATTTGCGCGGGAGGGCCTGCAGAAACGGCCGCTGAATGCGTGAGATTTTTGAACAGGGAGTCAGACATGTCACAGGATGAACTACTGAATAAGGAAGAAAAGGTCGCCGGGGACAGATCGGGTGCTGCCGGAATGGAGCGTCGGCCGGTACACCGGACAGGGAGCAGCCAGGGCAAGAGCAGCCGTCCGGCCCACAGGACGGCCGGCAGTCCGGGCAAGGGCAGCCATCCGGACGGCACAGCTGGCGGGACACATCCCCGGAAGAAGACTTCCCGCAGCGGCGGCGAAAAACCGCACAGGGAACGGGAAGAGCCGGATAGCAAGTTCACGGTCGGTGAGACACTGCCGGATGCGGACGAAACCGACGAAGAGTACGAGGAGAGAAGGCGGAGAAGGGCCAAACGCCGGGAGGAAGCAAAGCGGAGAAAGCGCAGGGTCATCATGATCCGGCGGGTCCTGGCCGGTGCGGCCTGCCTGCTGGTCCTGTTGATCCTCATTTTCGGCATCCGCGCTATCGCACGGCGGAACAAGAAGGTCGATGTTCCCGGGGAGGACGTGGTGGTCGATAATCCGGAGTCCGCCGGGAACGGCGGAGGGGCGGAGTCAGGGACAGCCATCCTGGAGCCGACCAGCACGCCCACACCGATTCCGACTCCGACTCCGATTCCGGATATACCCTTCAATCCCCAGGCGACGGAGAACACGAAGGCGACCAACCTGATCTCTTCCACCGAGGTCATGCACAACGGAGAGTCGATCGACGACCGGGAATCCAGGGCGCCCTGGTTCTCATTTGACTTCGGCGTCGGCTCGGAGTATACGGACATGGAGGGCATCATCACCTTCCGCGGCAACAATTTCCGTGACAGCGCCCAGTACGGGACCGCCGAGATGTCCGACTATACCATTTCCAAGGTCTGGGAGCGGGAGACCGGCTCGCTGGAGTACAACGGCCACGTGTGGAGCGGCAACGGCTGGACCGGCCAGCCCCTCATCGTCAGATGGCCGGAAGCCACCAAACAGGCGATGAATCTGTACGACTCCGCCAAGGCCAAACAGGACCTGGTCGAGGTCATTTACGCCAGCATGGACGGCTATATCTATTTCACGGATCTTGAGACAGGCGAGAAGACCCGCGATTCCATGTACGTGGGCTGGACCTTCAAGGGAGCCGGTGCTCTGGATCCCAGAGGGTACCCGATCCTCTACGTCGGGGCGGGCTACAACAGCGAGGAGGGCGTTTCCAGAGTCTTCATCATCAATCTGCTGGACTGCTCCGTCATGTACACCTTCGGAAATCTGGACAGCTTCTCCCTCCGCGGAACCCTGAGCTATTTCGACTCCTCCGCCCTGGTGGATGCGGCGACGGATACCCTGGTCTACCCGGGCGAGAACGGCATCCTCTATTTCCTGAAGCTGAATTCGAATTACGATGAGTCGGCAGGCACCCTCTCCATCGACCCCGGTCCCATGACCAAGTGGCGCTATCGGGGCCATCGGTCCGGCGATGAGAAATACTGGCTGGGCATGGAGGACAGCTGCTGCATCTATAAGGGATACCTGTTCGTGTGCGACAACGGCGGCCATCTCATGTGCATCAATCTGAAGACCCTTCGGGTGGTCTGGGCCCAGGATATCCTGGACGACTCCAACGGCTCGCCGGTCCTCTCCATCGAGGACAATCACCTCTATCTCTATATCAGCACCTCCTTCCACCTGGGCTGGCGGAGCGATACCACGGCGACGATTCCCATCTGGAAGATTGACGCCGAGAACGGAGAGATCGTCTGGCACACCGACTACGAGTGCTACTCCGAGAGCGGCGTTTCCGGCGGCGTTCAGTCCACGGCTGCCGTCGGTAAAAATGAACTCAGCGACTACGTCTATGTGACGGTCTCCAGGGTCGGGGACCTCTACGAGGGCGTCCTCACCTGCCTTGACAAGAAGACGGGCGATATTGTATGGGAGCACAAGGGTGTCTATACCTGGTCCTCGCCGGTATGCGTCTACAACGCGGACGGCAGCGGCGCGGTCCTCTACTTCACCTTCGACGGAAAGGGCTTCCTGCTGGACGGCGCTACGGGCGAAGTCAGGTCTGAGATCCTTCTGGAGAACGGCTCTGTCGAGGCATCGCCGGCTGTCTTTGAAAACAAGGTGGTCATCGGTACCAGAGACTGCCGTATCTACGGCCTGCAGCTGAACTGATCAGGTCTTTTGGAAATGCAGACACCGGGCTGTACCGGGTCCAAGGAGTAAAAAGGGGGAAAACAATGGCAGACAACAGGCCTCAGGGCAGAAAGAAAAATGTTACTTCCGGCGGGACCGGCGTCCACAAGCGCGGGTCGGGTCTGGGCACGGGTCCGGTCGGATCCCCGAACGGATATAATGGGCAGAACAACGGCGGCAGGAAGGGCCCTTCCAGGGCGGCCATCGGCGGCGGACTCAGTTTGCCGGTCATCATTATCATGATCGTCGTTTATCTGTTGGGCGGTGGCGGCGGGAGCACCTCTTCCGGCACCTCCTCCGGCCACGATCAGTACAACAATACCCAGTCTTCGGGTTCCCAGACTTCGGGCTCTCAGTCCGAGGGTACCGAGTCCGCTGGCAGCGCTCATAGCGGCAGCAGTGCGAACAGCATGCTCTCCAGTGCCTCAGCGCCCAGTGAGGCGACCTCTTACACCGGCGTGGACAGCACGGTGGCTGACGGCGCCCGTGATAAGCGCACCGTCATCGCCGGCAACGGGAAGGACGAAGTCACCCTCATGGTCTACATGTGCGGGACCGACCTGGAGTCCAGGAACGGCATGGCCTCCTCCGACCTGCAGGAGATGGCCTCCGCCGATTTCGGGGACAACGTGAAGATCATCGTCTACACCGGCGGGTGCAACGGTTGGAAGATCCAGGGCATTTCCAGCTCCGTCAACCAGATCTATCAGGTCGTGAACGGCGGACTCAAAAAGCTGGTCTCCGACGACGGGCAGAAGCCCATGACGGATCCGGCGACACTGTCCTCCTTCATCCGGTGGACAGCCGCCAATTATCCGGCCAACCGCTATGAGCTCATTCTCTGGGACCACGGCGGCGGATCGGTCACCGGCTACGGCTACGATGAGAAATACAGGAACGCAGGCTCCATGACCCTGGCCGGCATCAACAAGGCCCTGAAGGATGGCGGCGTCACCTTTGATTTCGTCGGTTTCGACGCCTGCCTCATGGCTACGGCGGAGACGGCCCTCATGCTCGATCCCTACGCGGACTACATGATCGCCTCCGAGGAGACGGAGCCCGGCATCGGCTGGTACTACACCAACTGGCTCAACGCCCTGGGCAAGAACACGTCCCTGCCGACGCTTGACATTGGCAAGCGCATAGTCGACGATTTCGTCAGCACCTGCAACCAGAGATGCCGCGGCCAGAAGACCACCCTCTCGGTCATTGACCTGGCGGAGTTCGCCTACACGGTGCCGCCCACCCTCAACGCCTTCTCCAAGTCTATTTCCGGTCTCATTTCGGAGAAGAACTACAAGGTGGTCTCCGACGCGCGCTTCAATTCCAGAGAGTTCGCTGCCAGCTCCAAGATCGACCAGGTCGACCTGGTCAACCTGGCCAGCAACGTGGGCAACAGCGAGGGCAAGGCCCTGGCGGATGCCCTGCAGGGCGCCATCAAGTACAACAAGACGTCCGCCAACATGACCAACGCCTACGGCGTGTCCATCTACTTCCCCTACAGGAAGAGCACATACCTGGACAAGATCTGCAGCACCTACGACCAGATCGGTATGGATGCGGATTACGCCAAGGCCATCCGCGAGTTCGCCAGCCTTGAGACCACCGGCCAGGTGGCTGCGGGCGGCAGCAGCGCGGACAGCGTGCTGTATTCTCTCTTCGGCAGCGGCGCCTCCTCCGGTTCCTCCGGCAGCAGCGATGAGATCGCAGCCCTGCTCGAAGCCTTCCTCGGCTCCGGCGGCAGGTCCCTTCCGGTGGAGGGATTTGACCCGGCCGGCAGTGATTTCCTGACCGATCAGGCCCTGAGCGGTGAGGAGACGGCGGATTACCTGGCCGCCAACTATTTCGACACCTCCTACCTGGTCTGGGTCGGTGACAGCAGCAGCGGCTACTACCTGTCCATGCCGGAGAGTCAGTGGAGCATGGTCCATGACCTGGACCTCAACATGTTCTACGACGACGGTGAGGGCTACATCGACCTGGGTCTGGACAACGTGTTCTCATTTGACGAGGACGGAAACCTGATTCCGGAGATGGACAGGACCTGGATCTCCATCAACGGCCAGCCGGTGGCCTACTACCGCGAGAGCGCCATGCAGACGGCAGAGGAGGGATACGTCATCACCGGCCGCGTCCCGCTCTTCCTGAACGGGGAGCGCGCTGAACTCATTCTCGTCTTTGATGCCGAAAATGAGGACGGCTACATCGCCGGTGCCACCTACGATTACAGCCTCGATGAGGAGGTGGACGTGGCGGCCAAGAACCTGACCGAGCTCGAGGTCGGGGACACGCTGGAGTTCATCTGTGACTACTACACCTACAACGGCGATTATGTCGACAGCTATTACCTGGGCGAGCCGATGACGGTGACCGAGGATATGGTCATCAGCAACACGGACGTGGGC
>CACXEL010000471.1 GCA_902766655.1 uncultured Lachnospiraceae bacterium
AGGCTCAACGCCGTCAAATCCTTCGTCACGCCCAGAGGCGAGCTGGTCTACGATTTCGGCCAGAACCTGACCGGCTGGACGGAGATGCGGATCCAGGGCACCCGCGGCCAGGTCGTGACCCTCCACCACGCCGAGAGCCTGGACGAGAAGGGCAATTTCTACACCGGAAACCTGAGCTTTGCCAAGGCTACGGATACCTATACCTTAAGCGGGGAAATGCAGACACTGCGCCCCCATTTCACCTTCCACGGCTTCCGCTATCTCTGGGTGGAAGGCCTCGAGGAGGGTCAGGAAGCGGTCTTCACCGCCTGCCACCTGTCCACCGACCTCAGGCAGACCGGCTCCTTCGAATGCTCCAACAAGCTGGTCAACCGCCTGCAGCAGAACATCCAGTGGAGCCAGCGGGACAACTATCTGGACGTGCCCACCGACTGCCCTCAGCGCAGCGAGCGCCTGGGCTGGACCGGCGACGCCACCGCTTACAGCCCCACGGCCGCCTTCAACGAGAACATCCTGCCCTTCATGAAGAAGTGGCTGCGGGACCTGGCCAGCGAACAGACGCCGGAAATCGGCATGCCCCAGGTCGTGCCCAACATCATGGGCGTCGGCCAGACCGGCGCCGCCTTCTGGGGCGACGTGGCGACCGTGCTGCCCTGGACACTGTATCAGGTGTACGGTGACAAGCGGGTGCTGGCTGACCAGTATGAGAGCATGAAGATCTGGGTTGATTTCATTTCCGGGCAGTGCGGAGAGAATGGTCTCTGGCAGACCGGCTTCCAGTACGGTGACTGGCTTGGCCTCGACGCGGAGGTCAACGGCCTGAACGAGCCGCGCAAGGGCGCCACCGAGGACTACTTCGCCGCCAACGCCTGCTACCTCTGGAGTCTTCAGATCATGGCCGACACAGCAGCCCTCCTGGGAAAAAAGGAGGAAGAGGCCGCCTATCGCGCAAGGCGTGAGCAGGTGCTGGCAGCCTTCCGCGCCGAGTACGTGACCGGCACCGGACGCCTCGTCTGCGAGACCCAGACGGCCATGGTCCTGGCCCTGCATCTGGGCCTTGTGGAGGAAAAGCACAAGGCGCGCATCGCCTCCATGCTCAATGCCAACATTGACGCCCACAAGACCCACCTGGTCACCGGCTTCATCGGCACTCCCTTTGCCTGCCTGGCATTATCCGACAATGGCCTGCATGACCTGGCCGGCAAGCTCCTCCTGCAGGATCAGAACCCCAGCTGGCTCTACGAGGTCAAGATGGGCGCCACCACGATCTGGGAGCGCTGGGATTCCATCCTGCCGGACGGAAGCTTCAATCCCGCCAACATGAACTCCCTCAACCACTACGCCTACGGCTCCATCGGCAGCTGGCTCTACACCAAGCTGGCCGGCCTCGAGATCCTGGAGCCCGGTTATAAGAAGTTCTCCGTCAAGCCGCAGTTCATCCAGGGCATCGAGTGGGTGAAGCTCCGCTATGACAGCGTCTACGGCCCAATCCGCGTGGAATGGGCCTGCGAAAATAAGACCATCCGCGTGGAGATCGAGGTCCCGGCCAATACCACAGCCCTTGTGACCCTGCCCGAGAAAAATGAGACCATCGAGCTTTGCAGTGGCATTTATACCTATGAATACGCCACCGAGACGGACCTGCGCCTGGCCCGCTACAGCCTGGAAATGCCCCTCCGCGTGCTGATGGAGCACCCGGTCGGCATGCCCATGCTGAAGCAGTATGCTCCTGAGATGGCTGAGAACAAGATGATGGAATATGTCATGGACCAGCCCATCACCGCGCTGCTCAGCTACGCACCGCAGATCAAACCGCTCTTCGAGGCCATCATCGGCGCCATGAACGCGGCTGATTAAAGATAATCCTGCGCATCATGGTACGGGTCCGAAGCTGCTCAGCTTCATCTC
This sequence comes from uncultured Lachnospiraceae bacterium, assembly GCA_902766655.1. GTDB lineage: Bacteria > Bacillota > Clostridia > Lachnospirales > Lachnospiraceae > Chordicoccus. The sequence goes on from CACXEL010000471.1 coordinate 1,909, forward strand.
ATATGCCTGCGCATGATGCGCCAGGTCCAATACTGCTCTGCTTTATCTCATGCCCCCGGTGCCTGCATCGCAGCGCTCTTCAAAGTCTCCTTAGCGTGCAGAGAGCCCGTCCTGCCGAGACTTGCCATCGATGCAAATCTCCGCGCCAACATTGGTAATCGTACAATAAATATGGAAGAACAGTGAGGTAGTTATGAAGGTTTTAGTCAGTGGCGACCACTTTGTAGACGAAGAGGGGAACCAGCTTCTCTTTAACGGGATCAATACAGTGTGCAAGGATCCGGAGCAGGGTTATCTTTTTCCGGATATGGAGCCTGTCTTTCAGCGGTTCCATGAGCAGGGCTTCAATCTGATCCGCCTCGGCATTTCCTGGGACGGCGTGGAGCCGCAGCCCGGCGTCTACGACGAAGCATATCTCGGCCGCGTTAAGGACATGGTCGAGCTTGCCTGGCGATACGGGCTGTATACCATGCTGGATATGCATCAGGACCTCTTCTCCCGAAAATGGGACAACGGTGCACCGCTCTGGGCGACATTGGATGACGGTTTTCCCCATCCCGACAGCTGCACGATGTGGTACGAGGCCTATCTGCAAAGCGAGGCAGTCATCCGCGCGGCGGACAATTTCTGGAAGAATGCCCCAGCGGAGGACGGCGCAGGGCTTCTGGACCACTATGAGGCCATGTGGGAAATGCTGGCAGCATACTTTGATTCCTGCGAGAGCATCATCGGCTATGAGCCGATGAACGAGCCCTTCATGGGCGGCCTGGCCAGGGAGGCCTTCGGGCAAGCTGCCGCCCAGACTGCCGCACGATTTGCTGACTATGACCCGGCGAACCCCCTGGCCATGACTGCGGAGCAGGGCGCCTACTACATGGGCGTAGTCTCAGAAAAGCTGATGGGCTTTGACCGGGATACACTGATGCCCTTCTATCGCCGCATGCAGAGGGCTGTGGCGCGAGTCTCCGACAAGCCGCTGATCACCGGCGGAAATATCTACTCCAGCAGCACGATTCCCACAGGAATCACCCGGCTGGATGCGCGGGGAAACCAGATCTACGCACCCCACGGCTATGACGCCGTAGTGGATTCCGACCGTTATGAGTCCTTCAACAAGGGCAACGTGGAAGCCCTGTTCGCCGACAAGCGCCGCAGTCAGCTGGCACTCAATCTGCCGACCATCATCGGGGAATGGGGTGCATTTCCCTCCAAGCCCTTTACAAATGACCTTATCCGCCACATGAACGGTATCCTGGAGCAGAACCTCTGGAGCTCGACCTACTGGCTGTGGCAGCCCGGGCTCGAAAACGATCCAAACTATTCCGAGCTCAGCCGCGCCTATCCCATGGTGACAGCGGGCGAGCTGCACTCCTATCATTATGACCCGGAGAAAAAAACACTCTCCCTCTGCTATGAGGCAAGGGAGAACGGCACTACTGTCATTTACTGCCCCTTCCGCCCGGAAGGAATCGGCGGCACGGTGGCAGCCAACGTCCGGATAGAAGCGATCTCCGACGATGCCTGCCTCGTCTTCCTTGAGGCTGTAAGATCCGGAATCATCGACCTCATACTCTCCTGACATAAGGAGGTCCTCACATAATAGCTGTTTTGGTCATGTATGACAGCCTGGACAGGAATTTTCTGTCCCCCTATGCCTGTGAATGGACCCATACGCCCAATTTTGAACGGCTGGCCGAACGGACCACGCGATTTGACAACTTCTACGTCGGCTCCATGCCCTGTATGCCGGCGCGGCGGGAGCTTCATACCGGCCGCTACAATATTAATCTCTTGACTCGTTGCAGATATAAAAAAAGAGCAGCTCAATAAAATGAACTGCTCCTTTTTATTGTCCTATGCAGCCGCTTTCGCCTCGGCTCATTCTTTACGCCGCTCAGGCTCCTCCTCCAACTCCCAGGCGTCCGGATCCCGGGTGCCAGCGGCATCCTCTCCTTCAAATTCCGCGAAGACCGAGGAGTACATGCGGGCGGAAAAGTAACCCGG
>CACXEL010000472.1 GCA_902766655.1 uncultured Lachnospiraceae bacterium
AGCCTTGACGGCAGATGGCTGGTCTGGTATCGGGTGGTCAGGCGGTTCTATCCAGAAATAAATTTGCGCAAAGTTCTTGACGGCACCCCCGCCTTCAGCACCAGCGCCACCCTGCGCGGCACCCTGGAGGCCCTGAAAGAGGAAGAAGATTTCTGTGTCACAGTCGAGATTGGAGGTGAGACGGATGCCAGCCAAGCCATACCACCTGGATAAGGTCGCCATCCGCATGGTCAAGGAGCCGCCCATCTACTCTTCCACCCCGGTCACGAGCCCGGACGAAGCGGTCCGCCTGATGGCCGAAACGCTTCGGGGCTACGACCGGGAGGTCGTCTGCGTAGTCAATCTCCACTCAGACCTCACCCCCATCAACATGAACATCGTTTCCATGGGAACAATCAACGCGTCGATCGTGCACCCGAGAGAGCTGCTCAAGAGCACGGTCCTCTCGAACGCCGAGTCGGTCATGCTCTTCCACAACCATCCGTCGGGGAACCTCTCGCCGTCGGAGGAGGACATTTCCCTGACGGACCGGATGGAGAAGCTGTACACTCTGGCCGGGATCCGGTTCGTGGACCACGTCATCATCGGCACCGGCGACCGCTACTACTCCTTCCGTGAAAATGACACCCTTCCCCTGTCCGAGAACCGCTTCGCCTCCCGGGCCCGGGAACTGCATTTCCGGCCGGTGGAGGAGGACCTCATTTCCCAGGGCGGCCAGAATAATGAGGACCGCATAAAGGCCATCACCGACAGACTTGAGGCCGGCATCGCCGCCCTCTTCGAGAGCGACAAGTACAAGGCCTACCTTTCCACCATGGCCAAGTTCCACAGCTATTCCCTGAACAATACCCTCCTCATCGCCATGCAGAAGCCGGACGCCACCCTGGTCGCCGGCTATCAGGCATGGCAGAGGCAGCACGGGCGCCATGTCAGAAAAGGTGAGAAGGGGATCCAGATCATCGCCCCGGCACCCTATAAAGCGAAAAGGGAGAGAGATGTACTGGACCCAGGGACAGGAAAGCCGAAGCTCGACGCCCAAGGGAAGCCGGTCAGGGAGATCGTCGAGGTCGAGCATCCGGGCTACAAGGTCGCCACGGTGTTCGACGTGAGCCAGACCGAAGGAAAGGAGCTCCCGACCATCGGCGTGAACGAGCTCACGGGAGACGTCGCCGGCTACGGCCGGTTCCTGGAGGCGCTGAAAGAAGTCTGCCCGGTGCCGATCGCCTTCGAGGAGATCCGGACCGGGGCCAAGGGCTATTACCACACCACGGAGGACCGCATCGCCCTGCAGGCCGGGATGAGCGAAGCCCAGACGGTCAAGACACTGATCCATGAGATGGCCCACCAGAGGCTCCATTCCCATGAGCGGGAAAAGCCCCGGGAGGAGCAGCTTTCATCCAGGAGCAAGGAGGTCGAGGCGGAGAGCGTGGCCTATACGGTCTGCCAGCATTTCGGGATCGATACCTCGGACTACTCCTTCGGCTATATCGCCGGCTGGTCTTCCGGGAAGGAGACGGTGGAGCTCAAGGAGTCGCTCGGCAAGATTCGGACGGCCGCCAGCGAGATGATCACGGAAATAGAGGGGAAGCTCCTTGAGATGGAGAAAGCACCGGAACTGGAAGCGATATCTGCGGTCATTCCCGACAAGAAAATTGAGAACATGGCAGAGAAAGCATCCGTCCTGCAGGATCTTTCAGAGCGAAAGGCGGAGTCGAAAACGAAAACAGGCAGAGGGAAGAAGAAGACAACTGTAAAGGAGGAGAGCAGATGAAGGAGTATCGGAAGCACCGGAGGGGGCCGCCTTAGGCAAAAGTGGAAATGAGGGAGTGAGAATCAGGGACGGACCTTTTTTCTCAAAATCGCAGTATTTTGAGAAAAAAGGTCCGTCCCTGATTCTCACTCCCTGCGCGGCCAACGATCAACAATTCATTTCACAAAGAAAGGAAAAGCACATGAATCTGAAGAGAAATATGAAGCGCACCGCGGCCGGCCTCCTGGCCGCCCTGACGGCGGTCACCGCACTCTCCTGCCATATCGGGATCCCGGCCTACGCGGCGGAGCCCGATCCGCACACCCCCGACGGCGGGGAAAAGATCTATTCGGTGGACCCCTTCGACGCCGAGCACTCCGCAGGCTATTTCTGCGTGAAGGACAGCGAGGGCCACGGTATCTCCTACGTCAGCGACCTCTTCTACCCGGGCCTCATGGGAACGAACACGGAAAGGGATCCGTCCATCTATATCGACCATCATGAGGGCGCCTGCTTCAACGGCACCTACTACGACATCCGCGAGTACGCATGGATGACGGACTGCGACTATTACTCCATCGGCCCTAAGAACGGCCGTGTAGCCGCGATCGGCTCTGCCGATGGGCAGGTGCATCGGGAATTCCATTTTTATAAGGCTGGCACACTGGGCACCGACCATCCGGAGGAGGTCTCCTTCAAGGGCGTCATGCGTCAGACTGACCTGGACATCGAGGAGGGCTATACCTTCGACCAGGGCCTCTACGCCGTCTGGCTGAACGACCCGACCAACGTCACGAAGCGGGATGATCGCACCTGGAAGGGCACCTGGCAGAACGGGAACACCGGCGTGAGCACGGAGCGCGAGATGCTCTGGGCCGAGCTGGAAGGCTCTCCCGAGAAGCCCCTCATCATGACCTACTGGGTCAACAAGAAGCATGGTTCGCTGATCAATTACTTCGGGAATACCATTTCCTACGAGCTGGTCGAGGACGGAACGGATCCTCTCCCGCCCGATGCGAAGCCGGCGGTCGGCGTCCACTGCGCGACCTACGCCGAGTACAGCCTGATGCCGGAGGACGAGTTCGTCCGGTACGAGTTCGACGGCTGGTATTATGAGCCGGAGCTCACAAATAAAGTCCCGGACACCATCATGGTCTCCGAAGACCACGTCTTTTACGGCACCTACCACAAGGTGGCCGGCCTGATCTCCACCGAGGTCGTGAACGGCACCATCACCGATACGGATGAATGCGTCCCCTACGGTACGGATAAGACCATCGAGTATGCCCCCGATGAAGGTTATCTCCTGGACAGCGTGACTGTGGACGGGGAGCCTGTCGACATCAGCACGGCTCCGGCGGATTTCATTTTCACCAATGTCCAGGACGACCACCACATCAGAGTCGTTTACGTGGCGGCGGGGATGGACAAGTCCGTCTCCATGAAGGAGAGCGAGACCATTGAGAACTATCCGGAAAATGCGGACATCGACGGCAGCGTGATCCGTGACGGAGACGTCGTCTCCTACACCATCTCCTTCGAGAACCCGACCGGTGCCGCGCGGACGATCCTCATCTCCGACAGTGTGCCGGAAGGCGTCAGCGTCGTGGACGGCAGTATCAGCGATGGCGGCGTGCTTGCGGACGGGAAGATCATCTGGACCGTGCAGGCCGGCGCCTACACCAGCGGCAGCGTTTCCTTCGATGCCGTGATCAGTGAGGAGGCAGAAGGCAGCATCGTGAAGAACAAAGCTGTCGTCACCCTGCAGCCCCTCACCTCCGATGGCTCCGAGAGCGCCGTCATTCTGGAAGACACGGTCAGTTCTCCCATCCTTCCGGACCCGGTCAAGTCTGCGGCCGATGAGGCGGGAAATGACATCACGAACCAGATCGTCAACAACGGGTCTGTCGTCATTTACCAGATCACCTTCGAGAACCCGGCCGATGAAGAGAAGGTCTTCTCCGTGAAGGACACTGTACCCGAGGAGGTCACCTACCTCGACGGCACCGCCTCCGACGGCGGCTGGTACGAGAACGGCAGCGTCAACTGGCAGGTCACCATGGCAGCCCACGAGACGAAAACCGTCACATTCAATGTGCGGGTGAATGACCCGGAGGCAGCCTACACCCACGTGTTCAACCAGGCGGAGGTCTCCGTGGACGGGACGAAGAAGGACACGGACTCTCCCATTCAGACCCTCCCGGAGGATCCGGGCAGGACGCCGGTCTATGTCCTGGACGACCCGGTGAAGGCTGTCTTCGACGATGCCGGCAACAATATCGGGGCCGATGCGGACGGAAATGCCATCCAGACCATCAAAGTGGCCGGGGACACGCTCGTCTACACGGTCACTTTCAAGAACCCGGCGGACGATGAGCGGACATTTATGGTCACGGATCCCCTTCCGGAGGGCGTGAAGTTCATGAGCGCGACGGACGGATACGTCTATGACGATGCTGCCCGCACGGTCACCTGGACAGTCGCAGTGCCTGCGATGGAGGAAGCGTCCGTCGCTGTCTGCGTGGAGATTCTTAAGGAGGCCGAGGGCACGGTGCTCCGCAATATGGCCAACGTCAGCGTGGATCAGGCATCCAAAGATACGAATGTTGTTGAGACCCCGGTCATTTCGGTCCCGGAGAAGGACGTGCTTGCCGTTGAGGGCGATTCGTCGATCAATGCATTCCCGGTCCAGATCGGGCAGGAGCTCATTTACACTGTGAAGTGGACGAACCCGGCGGACGTTGCCAAGCAGGCAGTCATTACCGATAAGCTTCCGGCGGATGTGGCGTTCATTTCCGCGGACCAGGACGGCGTTTACGGTGAGGCGGATCACAGCGTGGTCTGGACGGTGGAGACAGCGGCCCGCACCGAGGGCACTGTTTCCGTGAAAGTCCGGGTCCTGCCCTCCGCGGCTGGAAATGAGATCACGAACCGCGCGACCGTCGGCATCGACAATGCCACTTTCGAGACGATCACTAAGAACGGCTCGGACGAGGATCCGTCCACCACGAACTTCGTGGCTGCCAAGACGGTCGTAAATGCTGACGGCGTGGACATCGACGGTAAGATCGTCGCGGTCGGCGACCTGGTCACCTATCATATCCCCTACAGGAACACTAGCAGATCAGTCAGGTCCATGGCGATCACCGACGTCCTTCCCCAGGGAGTCCTCTATTTGGCCTCTTCCGAGGGCGGGAATGTCCAGAGCATCGTCCATGGCCAGACAGTCAGGTGGATGATGACACTTGCCCCGGATACAGAAGGCGAGGTCTGGGTCACAGTGAAGGTGACGGATGAGCTCAAGGGACAGGCATTTGCCAACAGCGCGGTTCTGGAGGTCACTGATCCGGCGGCCGGGCAGACCGAAAAGGCGGTCACCAACCAGGTCGTGAACTATGTGCTCGATGACATCGTGAAGAAGGTCCTTTCCGAGAATGGGAAGAAGGATCTGGAAGGCGAGAAGGTGAAGGGCGGCAGGAAGCTCCTGTACCGTGTGACCTTCAGCAACCCGGCAGCGGACAAGAGGACCTTTGTGGTCAGGGATGAGCTGCCGGAGGGAGAGACATTTGTTTCAGCTGAGGATGGTGGTGTCTATAATGCGGATGCCAACATGGTCGAGTGGACCGTGGAGCTCGAGGCCGGGGCCAGCCGGACCGTCAGTTTTTATGTGACTGTGGATGAGACCGCGGAATGTGATTTCATCCAGAACGTGGCGGAGGTCCATGTGGACGGGACTGAGACCGAGAGCAATGAGGTGAAGGTATATGTGAAGGGGGAGAAGCAGGAGAATCCGTGTGAGGATGATCCGAAGGACGAGGATCCGAAGCCGACAGACGAGCCGAAGCCGACGGATGGCGGGAAGCCGGACGATGGCGGAAAGCCGGACGACGGTGGAAAGCCGGATGATGGCGGAAAGCCGGACGATGGCGGAAAGACGCCGACCGATGTCCCGAAGAAGGATGAGGATACCATTAAGCCGACCGTCATCCCGACGAAAGCTCCGACCGCGAAGCCGACCACCACGCCCGGCTCCACAGGGAAGACGGATGGAACCGGCGGCAAGACGACCACTGTGCCGAAGACGGGCGATGACGCTAACGTGGGGCTCTGGGTCCTGCTGGCGGGGTCGGCTGTCCTCTGCGCCATTTCCTTCCTGACCTTCGCTTTCAGGAAGCGCAAAAAGGATAAGGATGATGTGGAATGAGGTCTGACCTGATTGTTCGGGCAGCCGCTGTCTTCATGGCATGGATGTGCCTGGGGACGGCGGCTGTCTTCATTTGCAAGGTCTATGACACCGAGAAACAGGACCGGGAGAGCGCGGATGCGTATGAAGCCATCCTGGAGCAGGTGGTAAGGCATGGGGAGCCGGGCGAAGGCCCGGCTCCGGCTGTACCGGAGGTATTGCCGACTTCGGGAGAAGAACTGGCGCAGGAAGATGTATCTGTGCCGGGAGGAGTCTTCAGGTTCTTTGAGGGCATTTATCATGGCAGCGATGTGCGGGAGACTGGGGCTGGAGAGCAGGGAAGAGGAGGATTTGACTTGAATGAGTTCATTTCCAACCTTGCGGATCTCGTGAGGGTGCCTGGCCGGACAGGAAATGCGGACCGCAGACAGCAATCCGGAGGCCTGGTCACAGATGCGTCAGTCATCCGGGAACAGAATGATGGAGAGCCAGCCACTGAAGATTACCAGGAGACCGGCGTGGAAGCTGATCCGGAGACCGGGCAGGAGGCAGCTCATCCCGGTGGAGAGGCTTCCTACGATTACGGCCAGGAAGTGGACATGGACTATCTGAGAACGGTGAACAGCGATATCGTCGGGTGGCTCTACTGCCCGGGAACCGTGATCAACTATCCAGTGGTTCAGGGAAATGACAACAGCTATTACCTGACCCATCTGGCAGATGGCAGCGAGAACCGGAACGGAAGCCTCTTCATTGACTGCGATAATGCGGCGGACCTTTCGGATGAGAATACCATTATTTATGGGCATCATATGCAGAGTGGGGCCATGTTCGCTTCACTGGTGAAGTATGCGGACCAGGCCTACTATGAGGCACATCCGTATATGTACCTGGACGTGGGCGATGTGCAGTACCTGGTGGAGGTGTTCGCTGGGTATGATGCGGCGGTCGATGACGATGCATATTGCAGGACGTTCGCCTGTGAGAAGGATTTTGCGGAGTGGCTAGGACAGGTCAAGGCGAAGTCTGATTTTTCCGCGGACGTAAAGGTTGCGGTCGGGGATCGTGTCATTTCGCTCTCGACTTGTTCATATGGTTTTGAGGATGCCAGGTATGTTGTCCATGGGAAGCTTCTTCTGTTGAGTTGATGTGATGTTGAACAATTATGAGGCAGCGTCAAGCTGCCTCATGACAAATAAGATTTCGTAAGTAGAGGGCTCATCACCACCTGATTAAACCACTCGCAGCAGTGGGAAAAACGGAAATCAATCTGACATACCACTTGTAGTAAAAACGAAAGGTGGTATTTATTTGACTGATTTATCTTGGGTGATAGAGGCTTTAGCCCCCTACACATCGAGCAGGCTTTTGAAAAAGGCCAGACTGGTGGATGGATGTGTCCATCTACAATGAAGAATA
>CACXEL010000473.1 GCA_902766655.1 uncultured Lachnospiraceae bacterium
AACCGAGCTTTGTGAAAAATGTGAACCACAGAGGGTAGTTCTCAAACATGTTGAGTACTCTCGGAAGCCCCACTTCTCCGCGCGGCGCGTCTTCCGCGGCGATCGGAGTGTATCCGAAGATCCGCTCGTATTTATAGTCATAGAGATTCGGAAGGCGGTCTTTGTTTTTTTCCTTGCCGATCCCGCGCTCACACCGGTTTCCGGAGATGTATTTCCTTCCTCCCGAGAAGTGGTTGACTGTCAGGCGGCAGGCATTGGTGCAGCCGTGGCAGTGCGCCATGGTGGTGGAGTAGGTGAAGGCTTCGATCTCCTTAAGCGAAAGCATGGAGGAAGGCCGTGTCCCGTCCATACGCTCGCGGGCGATGAGGGCCGCGCCGAAAGCGCCCATAATACCGGCGATGTCCGGCCGGATCACTTCACACCCGGCGATTTTCTCAAAGGCGCGCAGGACCGCATCGTTGTAGAAGGTTCCGCCCTGCACCACGATATTGTGCCCTAGCTCCGAGGCATCCGAGACCTTGATGACCTTGTACAGCGCATTTTTGATTACGGAATAAGCAAGCCCCGCCGAGATGTCTGCTACGGTGGCGCCTTCCTTCTGGGCCTGCTTGACCTTGGAATTCATAAAGACGGTACATCTGGTGCCCAGATCAATCGGGTGTTCCGCAAAAAGAGCAGCCTTGGCGAAATCCTGTACGCTGTAGTCCAGGGTCTTTGCGAAATTCTCGATGAAAGAGCCGCAGCCGGAAGAACACGCTTCGTTCAGCATGACGTCGTCCACGGCGTGATCCCTGATGCGGATACATTTCATATCCTGTCCGCCGATATCGAGGATACAGTCCACGCCCGGATCAAAAAACTGTGCGGCATAATAGTGGGAAATGGTCTCCACTTCCCCTTCGTCCAGCATGAGGGCGGACTTGATCAGGGCTTCGCCGTAGCCGGTGGAGCAGGAGCCGACGATGCGGACGCCCGCGGGCATATGGGCATAAATCTCCTTCACGGCGTCGATGGACGTCTGGAGGGGGTTGCCGCGGTTGTTGGCATAGGTCGAGTAAAGGAGCTCGCCGCTCTCGGAAATGAGGGCAGTCTTGGTGGTCGTGGAGCCGGCATCGATGCCCAGGTAGGCCCGGCCTTCATAGGAAGAAAGGTCAGCCTTGGTGACCTGGTAGCGGCTCTGGCGGGCATTGAAGGCCTCGTAGGCTTCCCTGTCCTTGAAGAGGGGCTCCAGACGGGAGACCTCGAACTCCATCTTGATGCCGTGGGTGAGGCGGTCAGCCAGGTATCCCAGGGTGACCTTCTCCATGCCCGGCTCGAAGGGCCGCTCTGCGACCTTGGCCTCCTGGCGGGCGGCGTTGACCGCCTCCAGGGAAGCACCCTGCGCCGCGAAGAGGTGTGAATTGTCCGGGATGAGGGCGTGCTCGTCGTCGAGGTTCAAGGTCTCGATGAAGCGCTCCCTGAGCTGGTCCAGGAAATGGAGGGGCCCGCCCAGGAAGGCGACGTGCCCTCGGATCGGCTTGCCCTGGGCAAGGCCGGAGATGGTCTGGTTGACGACTGCCTGGAAGATGGAGGCGGCCAGGTCGGGCTTGGTGGCGCCCTCGTTGATCAGCGGCTGAATGTCGGTCTTGGCAAAGACGCCGCAGCGGGCTGCGATCGGGTAGAGCGATTCATGGGTCTTCGCGTACTCGTTGAGGCCCGGGGCGTCGGTCTGCAGGAGGTCGGCCATCTGGTCGATGAAGGAGCCTGTTCCGCCGGCGCAGATGCCGTTCATCCGCTGTTCGATGTTCTCATTTTCGAAATAGATGATTTTGGCGTCCTCACCGCCCAGCTCAATGGCTACGTCCGTTGTGGGGCAGAAGGCCTTGAGGGCGGTGGATACCGCGACCACCTCCTGGACGAAGGGCACGCCCAGGTGCCTGGCCAGTGTCAGGCCGCCGGAGCCGGTGATGGCGGGTGAGACGTTCAGGTCGCCCAGCTGATCCCGGGCTGCCCCGATGAGGCGGGCGCAGGTCTCCTGGATCTCTGCGTAGTGGCGCTGATAGTCTGAGAACAGGAGCTGCCTGTCCTCGTCCATTACGGCGATCTTGACGGTCGTGGACCCGATATCTATTCCGAGTGTATAGTTCTTTGTTGTCATATTTACCTCGTGAATCGGAAACGGGAATGCGTAAGGCGCACGTTTCCAGAGTAATTACCATTCAATGGATTATAAATCCTGCGGACGGAAAATACAAGGAACATCTTGCGTGCGGTGTACTTTGGCGGAGGGAGCGGGGGAAGGGGCTTCGGAGGCGCATTTCTGGCGTTGACCTTTTCCAAAAACCCTGTTACGATACTTCCGTGTTCAATAAAATGAAAAACCTGCCCGGCGAGAAAGCCGGCCGGGCAAAGCAAAGGAGCCATATGTACGAACTGCTAAAGACGGAAGACCGTGCGCGCCGCGGGAGGCTGACGACCGTCCACGGCGTCATTGAGACGCCTGTCTTCATGAATGTGGGGACGGCGGCCGCCATCAAGGGCGGTATTTCCTCGCCGGAGCTGAAGGACCTGAAGACCCAGGTGGAGCTCTGCAACACCTATCACCTGC
>CACXEL010000474.1 GCA_902766655.1 uncultured Lachnospiraceae bacterium
CCGGCAGGCCACGCCCGTCTGGCTCTTCATGCTCCTCCTCTTTTTCCTCTTCGGAGGCGGAATCTACATCTCGAATGTGGCGCTGGAGGGATATCCCGCGGTCCTGAAGATCATTCAGTTCGTCATGCTGATTCTCCTAATGTTCATCTACGTGTATGTATTTCCCTGCATCGCGAGGTTCGACAATACCTTTGTGAGGACCATCACCAGCTCCTTCCTGCTGGCCATCGGCTACCTGCCGAGGACCATCGCCATGATCCTGGTGAATCTGGCGGTGATGGCTGCCGGCTGGTTCATCCCCCAGGGCTTTCCGCTCTATCTGTGCTTCTGTTTCACCCTTCCCGGTTATATCAGCGCCATGCTCTACAGCCCGGTCTTCAGGAAGATCGAGGAGAACAACGGCGTTCTTACCGCAGAGCCGGGAGATGACTGGAAGGTGGAGATGGAGGAGGGGACTGACACGGCGGGAAATGAAAACACTCCGTCTTCAGATGGATCGAATTGACTTTTACGGACGTTTGTCCGGTCTTGCTTCATAACCCGTTATGCACGTATCCTGGGGAGGATCCATATCCGAGGCACAGGCAGTGTGGGATCGATTCCGCGTTTTTCCCGCAGCCGGCTGCGGAAACGTGTCCCCTCAAAAACGCCAAAGGAGGTCTGTCATGTCTGAATACTACAACAAGGACAAGGAGTACCGCGAGGCAATCATGGCCGGGGAGGCAGCCCTGAACAGTCTCTTTGCCGCCAGGAATCACCTGAACACTGCCCGCAGGTGGGGCCTTCTGGATATCTTCGGAGGAGGCTTTCTCACGGGCGTAGTGAAGCATAACTATCTCAATGAGGCCAAAGCCTGCATAGAAGATGCCCGGCGGAAGCTTCTCATTTTCCAGAATGAGCTGGATGACATTCAGAACCTGCCAGATCTTCGGATCGACATTTCTGACTTCCTGACCGTAGCGGATTTCATTTTCGACGGGCTGATCGCCGATATCCTGGTCCAGCAGAAGATCGCCGAGGCCAAGATCCAGATCGAGGACACGATTTCGATCGTGGAGGATGCTCTTTACACGCTCAGGAAGACCATGTAACAGGTTTATTGCGAATAAAAAATACCCTCTGTGAAGGCGGCCGGAACAGCTGCGCATCACAGAGGTTTTTTTGATTATTGATATCTGCTACAGTACCCGGTGGAGGGAAGCCTCCATGGTCTGCGGGTCCCGGACCTTCCGACGGTATTCCCGCGGAGACATGTGATATTTCTCCGTGAATACCCTGTTGAAGGTCCGCTGGGACTCAAATCCTGCCGTGAGAAGGGCCTCACCGATCGGGAGATCTGTATACTTGAGGAGGTTGGCTGCCTGCTCCAGACGGACATTATTGAGATAGGCGTTGAAGTTGGTGTGGAAGGTCCCGGAAAAGACCCTGGAGAGTGCGTTGGGGGTCACGAGCAGGTCTCTGGCCATGCCTGTCAATGTGACCGGCTCCGCGCTGTGGGCGGAAATGTAGGACACGACCTGGTAGACCAGGTCATGGCTGTCCGCGAAATCCTTGTCCGTAAAGGTCATGAGCGGCAGAGTCCTGGCGAGGAGGATCTGGATGAAGGAACGAAGGATGATGTCGGCGTAGGGGACGGAGGACGTGGACAGACGGCGGTAATGGTCTTCATTGATCTCGCCGGCAAAGTTCCTCAGCATATTGTCCATGGCCATTCTGACGTCCGGGTGGACTTTTGCTGCCGGGAGTACGGGATCCGTGGGAATCCTGGTCGTGAGCAGGTCGCTGAAAGCGTCGCAGTAGGTCTTGGAGACGATGAGAAAGCTGGCCCGGTTGGGGCCTTCCCCGAATACCTGGTAGTGGTGGACAACGTCTGGGAAGACGATGGCCAGATCGCCTTTCTCCATGTGAAAGATATCCTCGCCGATTCCGATTTCCAGCGTCCCGTCCGTCACGTAGGCGATTTCAACCAGCTTGTGCATGTGTGGAGGCACGTGGTGGGTGTTCATGTGGAAGAGCTCAAGATCATTTTCGAACTGCTCGTAAAGAGGCTGCATGTAAACTCCTTGATGTTGGTGGGATCTTTTGAAAAAGAAAGCGGGCACAGCCTGGCTGTACCCGCAAAGTCTTGAAAAATGAACGTATCAGCCCTGCTGAGCCTTGAGCTCATTGAGACCGATGATGGCGGCGCCCAGGATTCCCTGGTTGTCGTCGAGGCTCTGAACGACGATATAGTTGTCCAGGTCCTCGAGCTCCTTGGTCTTGAGGTAGCCGTTCAGGAACTCGGCGTAATACTTGCGGATGAGGGGCAGGACCTGGGTCTGGTGGGAGACGCCGCCGCCCAGAATGATCATTTCGGGTGCCAGGATCATGGTGTAGTCGACGAGAGCCTGTGCGATGTACCAGGCCTGGAGATCCCAGACGTCCTCACGGTCGCTGAGCTCCTTGCCGGGCTTGCCCCAGCGCTTCTGGATGGCGGGACCCGCGCAGAGGCCTTCGAAGCAGTTGGGATGGAAGGGGCAGTTGGAGCCTTCCATGGGATCGTCGGCCCTCTTGGTCAGGAGAATGTGGCCGCCTTCCGGATGGAGCATGCCGTGGACCAGATTGCCCTCACAGAGGATGCCGGCGCCGACACCGGTACCGATGGTGAGATAGACCACGTTCTTGATGCCTTTGGCGATGCCGAAAGTGGCCTCGCCGGTGACGGAGCCGTTGACGTCCGTGTCAAAGCCGACGGGTACGCCCAGGTCCGTGAAGGCGCCTACAAAGTCCGTGTTGCCCCAGAAGGGCTTCGGGGTAGTTGTCACATAGCCGTAGGTCTTGGAGCCCTTGTGGAGGTCGATGGGGCCGAAACAGGCGATGCCGAGGCAGTCAATGTTCTTGTCCTCGAACCACGCACGCATGACAGGGAGAGTCTCCTCCGGCTTAAGGGTCGGGCAGGTCATTCTCTCAAGAATGTTTCCGTTTTCATCGCAGACGGCACAGCACATCTTTGTTCCGCCGGCTTCAATGGCACCAAGTCTCATAACGAATCCTCCTGAATAGTTGTTTTATACGCTCCACTTAGGCGGGCAGTGCCGCGGCGGGAGCTGGTGGAAATCGATTTACGTAATCAGTTTATCGCATTTTGCCACGCAGGGCAAGCCTTCCTTGAAGGGGCGGAAAAACAATATGGTCATATCTGACCGAATATGAGCATAAGAAAGGACCGCCCGGCCGGGTCCTCAAAAGGACCCTGACGGGGCGGTCCGAATCATTCGTTCAGAAGATGTCACAGCGGGAAAATGAACCCCGCCTTACGCATTTACCTGATCAGGCAGCGGCAGTGACCTTGGTGATGTGCGGGTTGGCACCCTCATACCAGTAGAGGAAGCCCTCCAGATCGACGACGTCGCCGATGGCCAGGTTCTCGACGGCCTGGTAGACCTCGGTGGAGGCGTCGCAGAGGTAGGACTCGACGGTGAAGCTGTAGGTGGCGCCGTTCACGGAGACGTTGAAGTAGAGGTCGTCGCCCTGGCTGCCGGAGCCGTCCCAGTTGTACAGATAAGCAACCTCGTTGCCGTCCGGGTCGGTGGAAGCTTCCACGGTCATGCCCTTGAAGGAGACCAGCTCATTCTGATGAGCGATGAGGTCGTCAGTGCCGAGAAGCTCGGTGACGTCGGCCGCCTCTGCGATGAAGGACTCGCCGCCCTCCTTGATCACGAAGGTGGCATCCACGATCTCGAGCTCGCCGGACCACTCGCCCTTGTAACCGGTCACGATGATCTCAGTGCCGGGGACCAGGAGATCGTAGTCTTCCTGGGAGCAGGCCATGCCGTAGACGAAGTAAGCGCCTTCGGGGGTCTGGGTATAGATGGTGGCGGAATCATTCCACCAGGACTGCTTGGCCTGGACGAAGGTGTCCACGACTACCGGATCGTCGACCTCGGCTGCCAGGAAATCCGCGTAGGACATGGTCTCAACGGCCTCAGCTGTCTCTTCGGGAGCAGCTTCCTCGACGGCGGGCTCTTCGACAGCAGCTTCCTCAGCAGCCTCTTCTGTGGTGGCTTCCTCGGTAGCGGCTTCGGTCGTCTCAGCAGGCTTCTCGGCAGGCTTGCTGCCGCAGCCAGCCATGGCAAGGACCATAGTCATAGCCATCATAACTGCCAGTGCTTTTCTTTTCATTTTTTCTCTCCTTTTTTAGACGAAAAATGTGCAGGGTGAACCTGTTTACAAGTATTATTTATACTCAAAAGAGGTGATTTGTCAACCGGGAGGGAGGGAAATGAGAAACAGGGACGGTCCTTTTTTCTCAAAATGTCTGCATTTTGAGAAAAAAGGACCGTCCCTGTTTCTCATTTCATCTCG
>CACXEL010000475.1 GCA_902766655.1 uncultured Lachnospiraceae bacterium
ACAATGTCCGTCTTCCGGAAAGCTACTTCGGGGCGGGAACGCTGGCCGCGGTGAAGACGCAGAGCTGGCGGATCGGCTGTATTTCCCGGGCGGCTGTGCCGGAGGAGATCGCCGAGTTCACGGCCTTCTACCTGGCCGCCATGACCCGGAACGGCGCCATCGCCATGGACGTCGTCTATACCGGCACCGATTCCGAGGCGGAAGTGCAGAAGGCCGCCCGCACGCTGGCTGACCTCGGCTGTGACGTGATCGCCACGACCATCGATTCCGATGCCGCGGAGAGCGTCTGCGAGGAGCTGGGCCTCTGGTATATCGGAAGGAACGGGGCAGAAGAGAGTATGTCCTCTGCCAGCCTGCAGGATCCATCCGCAGACGAGGCAGCTTTCAGCACAGACGGATACGATGCGGAGGAAGGCAGCGGGTACGAATACGGTACACATGAATCCTACGACGCAGACACCGAGGCCGGATACAGCGGCACAGCATATGCCGGTCATCCCCGCAGGCTGGTCACCGTCGATGCCGACTGGTCAGCCTACATGATCATGGCCGCCGGCTGTGTTACCGGAGGTCTTCCGATTCCGGCCGACTGGTCCGGAGGTCTGGCGGAAAGCGCCGTGTCCCTGGGCTCCTTCAACCCGGATGCCGTCTCCGGGGAAGCGGCCGGACTGACCGCAGAGTCTCTGGAGAAGGTGCGGACACGGGAGCGCATGATCTTCGCCATCGACGGCTTCTCCGTGGCCGGGGAACGCCTGCCGTCCTACATCGGGCCGGACGGCGTCGATTTCGTGGACCACGGCTATTTTCACGACCAGGACCCGGATTTCGGCGGCTCCGTCTCCGTCTTCGACATCATCGTGGACGGGATCACCGTCCATGACCTGTCCGCGCTCACGGCAGCGCAGGCTGCTCCCGCAGAGGAAGAGGGCGGCACTTCCGACGGTACGGACATCGGCACGGAGGAGGTCGGCATTCCCGAAAGCTCTGCCGCCTGACAAAAATCGCCGGCAGCGGCCGGAAGATTGGAAAAAGGCGGAACCGCCGACGGCAGGGACATCGGCACGGAGGATGTCGGCATTCCCGAAAACTCTGCCGCCTGACAAAAATCGCCGGCAGCGGCCGGCGGCGCGGAAGAAGAAATCCCCGCCGGGACCCGGTCATGCCATCGCCCTGTGCGAGAGGCGCGGACCGGCACTTTACACTAAAAGGCGGATTGCTATTTTCCCTTTCAAATGATAAAATCAATTTCTGACAGCCGCGGAAGGTTTTTCAGCGGCTCCTGATATTATAAATACTGCAATTGACCGCCCTGCGACGCATGATGGAAGCGGACGCGGCCCAACGCGGAACGGAGAATCCTATGGAATACAATTTTAGAGAAATCGAGCCCAAGTGGCAGACCCGGTGGGAGAAGGCACGGATCTTCAACGCCGCCGACATCAGCGACAAGCCCAAGTTCTACGGCCTCGTAGAATTCCCTTATCCCAGCGGTGCAGGTATGCACGTCGGCCACATCAAGGCCTACATCGGTCTTGAGGTCGTCTCCAGAAAGAAGAGAATGCAGGGCTACAACGTCCTCTTCCCCATCGGCTTCGACGCCTTCGGTCTCCCTGCCGAGAACTATGCCATCAAGACCAACACCCATCCGCGCATCGTCACGGACAGGAACATCAAGCACTTTTCCGAGCAGCTCAAGAGCGTAGGGTTCTCATTTGACTGGGACCGCGTCATCGACACGACCGACGAGGACTACTACAAGTGGACCCAGTGGATCTTCTTAAAGCTCTTCGACCACGGCCTCGCCTACCGCGACAAGACCCTGGTCAACTACTGCCCGAGCTGCAAGGTCGTTCTGTCCAATGAAGACAGCCAGGGCGGCCACTGCGACATCTGCGGCAGCGAGGTCATCCAGCGCGAGAAGGAGGTCTGGTACCTCAGGATCACCGAGTACGCCGACAAGCTCCTCGACGGCCTGGACCACGTGAACTTCCCGGAGAGCGTCCGCATCCAGGAGGAGAACTGGATCGGCAAGTCCAAGGGTGCTTTCGTGAACTTCACACTGGAAGATACCGACGAGACCCTCCGCATCTACACCACGAGGCCGGATACGCTCTTCGGCGTGACCTTCATGGTCATGGCGCCGGAGCATCCGCTCATTGAGAAGTATAAGGACAGGATCGCCAACTACGACGCCGTCGAGCGCTACCAGGAGGAGTGCCGCAAGAAGAGCGAGTTCGAGCGCATGAACCTGGTCAAGGACAAGACCGGCGTGAAGCTGGAAGGCCTGAACGCCATCAATCCCGTGAACGGCAAGTCCATCCCCATCTTCATCGCCGACTATGTCATGATGGGCTACGGCACGGGCGCAATCATGGCGGTGCCGGCGCACGATCAGCGCGACTATGATTTCGCAAAGACGTTCGGCGTTCCGATTATCGAAGTCATCAAGGGCGGCGAC
>CACXEL010000476.1 GCA_902766655.1 uncultured Lachnospiraceae bacterium
CTACAAATGGAACAAGGCCAACTGGTACCTGACACCGATTACGGAGTACAGCGACCTGTCCTTCGTCTCCGCCCTGGCCCCGGCCGATGTCAAGATGAAGGCGGAACCCCGTACGGGCAGCTACAAGATCACCCTTGAGAACGAATCCGACGTCATCGCCTATCAGATCAGCGTCAAGGCGCTGAACGGTCGCGGCGAACTTCTCCCCGGCATCATCTGGACGGACAATTTCGTTACGATCCTGCCCCACGAGTCCAAGGTTGTCCGCTGCACCATTCCCGAGGGAACCCCGACCCCGTACTTCGACATGGACGGCTGGAACCTTCCTGCCAAAGCGGAGGATCCGCTGGACCGCGCACAGTCGAAGTATGCGACCTATAGCTTCAGCCAGGATGACGTCTACCGCGTGGATACGCCTTACGAGACCGTTACCGTGAAGCAGCCCAAAGGCAAAAAGGTCAAGAATGTCATCATGATGATCGGTGACGGGATGGGCTTTGAGCACATTTCATGCGGCTGGGTCACCAACGGCGGCTCGCTCAACATGGAGCAGATGCCTTATTTCGGGTCCTCCCGTACGACCGCGGCCGATAAGCTCATTACCGACTCCTGCGCCGGCGGAACGGCTCTGGCCTGCGGCGAGAAGACCAACTACGGCTATATCGGCATCGACACGGACGCCAAGCCCATGGTTTCCGCCCTTCATGTCGCCCAGTCCAAGGGAATGAAGACGGGTGTGACCGTTACTTGCCGTATCAACGACGCGACCCCTGCCGACTTCTGCGTACACAGTCCCTCCCGCAAGCTGGAGGAGGAAATCGCCGCCCAGTATGTGGATGCGAGTGTGGACTTCATCAGCGGCGGCGGTCTCCATTTCTGGACTTCCCGCGAAAGTGACAGCCGCAATCTCGTCGAAGAGATGAAGGCGAAAGGTTATACCTTCGTGGACAAGCTGGAGGATGTCAAGGACGCTTCCGGCAGCAAATTCCTCGGTCTGTTCGGCGAATATGACCTTGATCCTGTCCTTGAGCGTGGCGACGTGCTGCGGACAACGACCCTGAAGGCGCTTGAAATGCTGGACAATCCGAAAGGCTTCTTCCTCATGATCGAAGGTTCGCAGATCGACGACTGGGCCCACCGCAACAAGGTCGGCTACATGTGCGAGGAACTTTTCGACTTCGACCGGACCATCGGCGAAGTGCTCAAATGGGCCGAACAGGACGGCGAGACTCTCGTCGTCGTGACGGCTGACCACAATACCGGCGGCCTGACCCTTCTGAAGGGCTCCGTGGAGGACCGCGAAGTCAAGGTCAACTTCTCGACCCGCGGCCATCACGGTCTCCTCGTTCCGGTCTTTGCCTATGGCCCCCAGGCCGAAAAGTTTGCGGGTTTCCATGAAAATGCCGATATCGGCACCCTGTTGAAAGAAATCATCGCTGCCAAAAAATGATAAAACTGCTTGCTGCTGCGGCCATTGCCGCTTCCCTGAACGTCATTCCCGCCCCCGTTTCTACGGAGGTGGGAGACGGCGTCTATAAGATGACGGGCAAAAAGAACGAGATTGTCCTGCGTGTCGACCGCAAGCTGGACCTTCCGTCAAAGGAAGGTTATGTCCTGACCGTGGACGACAAAGGCATCAAGGCCAAAGCCCCGTCCGAGGCGGGCCTTTTCTATGCCCGGCAGACGCTCAACCAACTGATCCGCCCGGACGGAACGGTCCCGTATGTCAAGATTGTGGATTATCCCCGCTTTGCGTGGCGTGGCTTTCATGTAGATCCCTGCCGGCATTTTCTCAGCGTTGAGGAGGTCAAGAAAGAGATCGATATCCTCTCGCAGTACAAGATCAACACGATGCACTGGCATCTTACCGACGATCAGGGCTGGCGCATCGAAATCAAGAAATACCCCCGCCTGACCGAGGTCGGTGCCTGGCGCGGCGAGTTCGAGGGCGGCACCCATGGAGGTTACTACACTCAGGAGCAGATCCGCGAGGTGGTTGCCTATGCCGCCGAACGCTTCATTACCATTGTCCCCGAAATTGAGATGCCCGGTCACGCGATGGCCGCTATCCGTTCTTATCCAGAGCTTTCCTGCACGATGGAAACGGTCGGTAATTTCGCCAATTGGGGCACTTCCGACCTCGTTTACTGTCCTGGAAAGGAGACGATGTTCACTTTCATGGACGCCGTCATCGCCGAAGTCGCAGCCCTTTTCCCCTCCGAGTACATCCACATCGGTGGCGACGAGTGCCCGAAGACCCGCTGGGCGAAATGTCCAGACTGCCAGGCACGGATCCAGTCCGAGGGGCTGGTAGCCGATGAACAGTTCTCCGCCGAGGAGAAGCTGCAGAGCTATGCCGTCCGCCGGGCCGAGAAGATACTCGCCAAGTATGGCCGCAAGCTCATCGGATGGGACGAGATCCTCGAAGGCGGCCTCAGCCCGAACGCCACCGTCATGTCCTGGCGCGGCGAGAAAGGCGGCATCGCGGCGGCCCTCGAAGGTCATGACGTCATCATGACCCCGGGCAGCGAAGGCATGTACTTCGACCACTACCAGGGCGATTCCCGCGTGGAACCGGTCACTATCGGCAAGCTGACGCCCCTCGAAAAGGTCTATCGCTATGATCCTGTCCCCGCAGCCTTGAAGGAAAACGGCAAGCAGCA
>CACXEL010000477.1 GCA_902766655.1 uncultured Lachnospiraceae bacterium
CGATCTTGGCGTTGACCTTGTCCATGTACATCTGGACGATCTCGGGCATGGCATCGTAGTAGGGATTGCAGGCCTCACGAGCCTGGAAGAAGATATCCGGGTTCTGAGCGGAGCCTCTCTGGCAGGGATGATTCGGATTCAGAGCATGATCACGGAACTTCTTGATGGCCTCATGGTTGACCATCTCATCGAGATCGGCATAGTCCCAGACACGGATCTTCTGGATCTCGTGGGAGGTACGGAAGCCGTCGAAGAAGTTGATGAAGGGCAGGCTGCCTTCCAGGGCTGCCATGTGAGCGACCGGTGTCAGGTCCATAACTTCCTGGACAGAGGATTCGCAGAGCATGCAGGCACCCGCCTGACGACATGCCATAACGTCAGAGTGATCACCGAAAATGGAGAGCGCGTGGCTGGCAACGCAGCGGGCGGAAACATCAAAAACACCCGGAAGCAGCTCGCCGGCGACCTTGTAGATGTTCGGAATCATGAGCAGCAGACCCTGGGAAGCCGTGAACGTGGTCGTCATGGCGCCAGCGGAAAGGGAGCCGTGGAAGGCGCCGGCGGCGCCGGCTTCGGACTGCATCTCAGTGACCTGGACTTCGGTGCCGAAGATGTTCTTTCTGCCGGCAGTTGCCCACTCGTCCACATGCTCGGGCATGACGGATGACGGGGTGATGGGGAAGATGGTGGCGACTTCTGTGAACGCATACGACGCATGCGCAGCAGCTTCGTTACCATCCATGGTTAACCATTTTCTGTTATCCATTTTTGTGTAGATCCTCCTTGCTTATGATTAATAAAAGAGTTACTGAAGTATCGGCCGCCAGAATGCAAATGAAGACAACACATTCAGCCGGTCATGTCAGCCGGCTGCATCTCATGCACTGACGGGAAGGAACAGGCTGCTCCCTTCGGCGGTCATTCGCTGGGAAACGCGCGGACGCATGCCTGGGTCTTCCACCTTCTCGCAAAAAAAGCGGCAGCTGCATGGGAATGAAAACATACCCATACAACTGCCTAAATTATATCACCGTGGTTTTTGAATGTCTATCAATGTACTTTCAAAAATACACAAAACTGCAAAATTTTTTTAATATACTTCAACATTTAGACCAAACGGTCCGAGTCGATCCGACCGGCCGTGTCTGATTTTTCATGAGTCCTGCATCGGCGCTCCGGGTATTTTTAGTGATTGTGTCCTCCCGGAACAAGGCCAGGCCGGTCGTCTTTTCTCTCTTCCGGTCGAATGACCGCCTCCTGCTCTTCCGTTTCCGAAGGCGTATTGTCCGCACTCCTTCCGGTCAGCCCATTCACAGCGTCTGTCAGGATCAGTTGTCGTTCTCCTCATCCTCAAAGGCCTTGTAGATCTGGCGCTTCTTGGCCATGACGTCGCTGGCCAGATACTCGTCGTAGGTGCCCATCTTGTCGATCAGCGTGCCGTCCGGCAGGAACTCCATGATACGGTTGGCCGTGGTCTCCACGATCTGATGGTCGTGGGAGGTGAAGAGGATGACGCCCGGGTATTTGGTCATGCCGTTGTTGAGGGCCGTGATGGCTTCCATGTCGAGATGGTTGGTGGGCTCGTCGAAAATGAGGACGTTGGCGCCGGAGATCATCATCTTGGACAGGAGACAGCGGACCTTCTCGCCTCCGGACAGGACCCGGACGCGCTTGATGCCGTCCTCGCCGGCGAAGAGCATTCTGCCCAGGAAACCGCGGACGTAGGTGGTGTCCTTATTTTCCGAATACTGGGTCAGCCAGTCGGCGATGGTGAGGTCGTTGTCGAACTCTTCGTTGTAATCGTGGGGGAAGTAGCTGCGGCTGGTGGTGATGCCCCACTTATAGTAACCCTCATCCGGCTCCATGTTGCCCATAAGGATCTCGAAGAGCACGGTCTTGGCCCGCTCGTTGCCGCCGACGAAGGCGACCTTGTCGGTGCGGCCGATGATGAAGTTGAGGTCCTTGAAGATCACCTCGCCGTCGATAGTCTTGGAAAGGTGTTCGACAAAAAGGACGTCGTTGCCGATCTCACGGTTGGGACGGAAGTCTATGTAGGGATACTTGCGGCTGGAAGGAACCATGGCATCCAGCTGGATCTTCTCCAGGGCTCTCTTGCGGGAGGTCGCCTGCTTGGACTTGGAAGCGTTGGCCGAGAACCGGGAAATGAACTCCTGCAGCTCCTTGATCTTCTCCTCCTTCTTCCTGTTCTCCTCCTTCATCTGCTTGACCAGGAGCTGGCTGGACTCGAACCAGAAGTCGTAGTTGCCGGCGAAGAGCTTGATCTTGCCGTAGTCGATGTCCGCGGTGGCCGTACAGACCTTGTTCAGGAAATAGCGGTCATGGGAGACAACGATGACGGTGTTGTTGAAGCCGATCAGGAACTCCTCCAGCCACTCGATGGCCGCCAGGTCCAGGTGGTTGGTGGGCTCGTCGAGGAGAAGGATGTCCGGATTTCCGAAGAGGGCCTGGGCCAGCAGGACCTTGACCTTGATCGGGCCTTCCAGGTTCCCCATGATTTCGTGGTGGAGGGACTCATCGATGCCGAGGCCGTTCAGGAGGGTCTCCGCATTGGTCTCCGCATCCCAGCCGTCCATCTCGGCGAACTCGGCCTCCAGCTCGGCGGCGTGGATGCCGTCCTCATCGGTGAAGTCCTCCTTCATGTACAGGGCGTCCTTCTCCTTCATGATCTCATAGAGGCGGGCATTTCCCATGATGACCGTATCCAGGACCTCATAGGCGTCGTACTTGAAGTGGTCCTGCTCCAAGAAGGAAATGCGCTCCCCGGGCGTGACGGTGATGGTGCCGCTGGTCGTCTCCAGCTGGCCGTCCAGGATCTTCAGGAAGGTGGACTTGCCGGCACCGTTGGCGCCGATCAGGCCGTAGCAGTTGCCTTCCGTGAACTTGATGTTGACATCCTCGAACAGCGCCTTCTTGCCGACGCGGTAGGTGACATTGTTGGCTGCGATCATGTTTGATTACCTCCGGATTTACAGGTCATATATGCTTAATAATACAATATCCGCACACTCTTTTACAACACTTAGTTTGCCTGCCGCCGTTCCCTGAGCCGCTCATAGATGCCCAGGGCCATGAGGGCCAGGAAGACCATGGCCGATGCGCCGAGCATGTCGATGGCGACATCCTCGAACTGCCCTGCCCGCTCCGACACGAACCGTTGGTGCAGCTCGTCCGAGCAGGCGTAGAGGAAGGTGGCCGGCATGGACCACGCGATGGCGGGTATGCCCCGCATGTTCGCGGAAAACGCCAGCATCAAAAAGAGGGCCAGGGCCGCGTACTCCGCCATGTGGGCAGCCTTGCGGACCGGCGCATGGAGCAGGGCGACCAGGCGCTCCCGGTCGGCCACGTCGCCTCCTCGCACCTCCTCGATGACATCGACCACCTCCTCGGTGACCCTGAGCGAGAGGCTGCCGGACTGGGCCCCGCTCTGCGCGGACATCCTGAAAATGACGACCATCCAGAGCACGGCCGGTATATACCAAAGCAGACGAAGCATGCGCGTCGTCGTTCCCGTCTTTCTCATTTGCCGACTGTCCTCATTCTTTCCTTGATTCTCCCCGTTTCCAGGATGTATACTGATATCAGTTCCATTCACGGCCTGGCCGTGACTGCATCCCGTCGATCCATCCTTTTTGCGGAGGTCATCAGTCATGTTCAAAAGCAACAAATCGGATCTCAATGCTATTCTCGGCATCTCTGCCTTCCTTTTCATGCTGGCCATCGCCGTGCTCAGCACCATAGCGGACAGATGATCCTGCTCCCTGATGGAGCTGCGAAAACGGAAAAGAGCACACCCTCTGTGTCTCTTCCATTATGAGGCGCCCACCGAAGCATGCCGGCACATCCATGCCGCGCCCTGCTGCCTGTGCGCAAAGAAAACGAGGCCAAGTGCCTCGTTTTCTTGTCAGCTGTTCTGATTTCTCATCAGGCCGTCACCGGGCAGACCGCCTGGTGAGGAAAATGACCGTAGTGATGATGCCGCAGAGTGCGTAGATCGCACCCACCAGGACCATGTAGACCGAGATGTTCCGGATGGCCGCAGTCATGGTCGCCGTGAGGACGCTGCCCCGCACTGCCAGGATTCCGTATCTGCCTGTCAGAAGGCCCGCCAGCGGAATACCGCCCAGGACCAGGGCCGCTGCGATGAAGGCGTACCAGATCATGGCGATTCCCCAGCGATGCTCCCGGCGGAGCTTGACAAGGATCGTCATGAACACCAGGGCAAGGGCGTAGAGGTTGATCACCGCCAGTACCAGGATCACGGAGAAATGGGCCTTGAGGTAGGACAGAGTGCTCAGTCCCGGCACGGCCACAGCCTGCTCGTAAAGCCCGCCGACGCCCGACGCGACCTCCTTGAGGGTCGTCATACCTTCCTCGTTGATCCTGAGTTTTCTCGAAGCGTAATCCGCATCGATGGCGCTGATGAAAGCCTCCTGCACGGCAGCAGTGTCGATCTCAGCATCCCTGCCGGACAGAACGCTGCCCACATAGAGCTGGATGTCTGCTTCCATCTTGCCGGAGGGGAGCACCTTGTCCACAGACTCCCCGGCAGCCTGACAGGATACGGCCACCTGCCGGAGCTCTTCCATGAAGACCTTCTCCGCCTCGGCGGCGTAGCCGGATTCATTCAGTATCTCCCGGACAATACCGGTATTGAAGACGCAGCACCCGGTCACCACGCCGGCACCGGCCGCCACAAGGGTCAATGTCAGGATCAGCGCCACAATACCGCTCAGGAAGCCCTTCTCCCTGACCGGTTCCTCCTCCTGCTCCTCCTCAGGCTCATCCTCTGACAGAGCGGCTGCCTGAGCCATTTCGGCCGGAACGGCCTGCTCCTCCGCAGGAGGCGCAACAGGCGCCGCTTCCGGCGTCTCCTGCATTTCCTCCTTCTTGTAGAGGACTTCGATCGGCAGGGATTCGAGAATGCCCTTCTCCATCCCGCTGATCATCTCGGCGTCCTCCGCGCTGACCACCCTGGTCTTGCCGAGGTTCTCCGCATCCATGAGGGATGCGTCAGATCCGCCCGCTTCCCTGACGGGCTCTGCCACCACCCGGGTCACGCCCATCGAGTCGTTCCCCGCTGCCGTCTCCGGGCTGTTTGTTCCCTTATTCACCATCTCATCCATCGCTCTTCACCTTTTTCCGCATCAGCGCCTTCAGTCCACATCCGCCAGAGCAGCGCCCAGGGCCTTGCTCAGGTCATCGCGGTTCGCGACCAGGCTGTCAGATTCCTGATAGTCTTCAAAGAAGGCATAAGGCTGGAAGATCGCATGGGTATTGAAGAAATCGGAGGCGCCCCCGGGCAGACCGATGCACGCGACGATTCCCCACAGGATCAGACAGGTTATCAAAGCATAAATGACCGGCATACAAATGTAAGCCAGCAAACGTCTTAAAAATGCCAACATCACCGAACACCTTTATACCTGCGGACATATGCCCGCTTTTTCATCAGTAGGGTTTATTGTAAACTCCCGGGCAGAAAAACACAAGAGCCAATCTGCATTCCTCCGCCAAAAAGCCCCGGCAGCCCTGCCGCCGGGGAAATGACAATACACATGTGGGGGACATGGCACCAGCTCTCCCGTATCCGGCAGGACAGGCCGTTCCCGAAAAACGCCTCCCGTCCGATCAGCCGACCGGGGATCCGCACCACTCGCAGCAGCCGGAAGCATCCGGGACCGTAGTGCCGCCGCAGACCGGGCAGATGACCTTCTCCCTGGGCTTTTCCGCCGCGACCTTTCTGTTCTCGAGGGCGCGTTTCACCTTGTTCATCTCGATCTTGACGCTGGTGGCCTTCCTCTGGGTCGCGCTGTAGGAGGCGCTGGTGGCCGTGTTGGGCTCCCGGGAACCGATCACCTTGATCTGGGCGGCGGTATTCTCCACACAGAACCGGACCTCATGGACGTACTTATGGTTCATGTGAATGACCACGAAGAACTTGAAGCTGTAGGTGTAGTGAGGCGGGGTGTAGCTGATGCTCTTCCCTTCCTTGTCCTTGGTCTTCTCCTCGGTCCTCGACTGCGTGGTCTCCACCTCAATACCGGTCACATCTGCCAGGTTGAAGATATCCGGATTCTTCTCCCGCCAGTTGGAGACGTTGGTGACGATGAAGTCGCCGTTGTTCTCATTTATATAGATATTGTAATCCGTATCAATGGTCTTGGTGGGCTCGAAGGAAGCGAGCGCCGCCGCGTTGTCCTCGCGGTACTCCAGATGCTCCTTGAACTCCGCCACCGTCTTGTCCTTCCCGAAACGGATCCAGGGGGACTTTTTGTTCATGCACTTGTCGCAGACGTTTCCGTCAGCCATCTTGTTGTTGCCGAATAATCCGATTTCTTCCCCGCACACATCACATATCTTCTTCTGCGTGAACCTGTCGAACAGTCCCATATATATCCTCCTTGTCTCCCCTGCCTGCCCCGGATACCAAAGCCCGCAGGCCGGATCGCAGCAGCCCTCCACCTGGGCGGCAGGCCGATGCAATCACCTGGCAGGTCACATAACAACTTAGCACCAATCATTATATACGAAAAAAAGAGCCCTGTAAACGAGGAGAAACGCGCTTCCCGCTTTTCTCCCGTCTGCAGGGCTTTGTTTTTCATTCCTTCTCGGGAATGTCGATCTTAATGCAGAGCTCCTCAAGCTGCTTTGGATCCACTTCCGTCGGGGCGCTGACCATGAGGTCGGAGGCATCCTTGACCTTGGGGAAGGCGATGACGTCGCGGATGCTGTCGGAGGCCGTCAGCAGCATGGCCATGCGGTCAAAGCCGTAGGCAAGTCCCGCGTGGGGCGGTACGCCGTACTTGAAGGCGGTCAGCAGGAAGCCGAACTGCTCCTGCGCCCGCTCCGGCGTGAAGCCGAGGACCTCAAACATCTTCTCCTGGACCGTGTCGATGTGGATACGGACGGAGCCGCCGCCCAGCTCGACGCCGTTCAGGACGATGTCGTAAGCCACGGCGCGGACAGAGCCCGGGTCCTCATCCACATGCGCCCAGTCGGAGAGCATGGGCATGGTGAAGGGGTGATGCATGGCCATGAAGCGGCCTTCCTCATCCGACCACTCGAGGAGCGGGAACTCCGTGATCCATACGAAGCGGAACTCGTGCTCGTCGTAGAGGCCCAGTTCCTTGCCCAGCGCAAGACGCAGGGCGCCCAGCGATGCGCAGACGACCTTGAAGGAGTCGGCCGCGAAGAGAAGGAGGTCACCGTTCTCGCCGCCCATGGCGGAAATGAGAGCACTCATCTGCTCTTCGGTCATGAACTTGGCGAAGGAGGACTTGACCTTCCCGTCAGCCCCGATGGCCACGTAGGCCATGCCCTTGGCGCCGTAGGTCTTCGCGATCTCGGTCAGCTTGTCGATCTTCTTTCGGGGCATGCCGCCCTGGCCCTTGACGTTGAGGCCGCGGACAAAACCGCCGGAAGCGAGCGCACCGGTGAAGACGGCGAAGCCGCAGTCTTTTACCACATCACCCACGTCGATGATGGGCATGCCGAAACGAAGGTCCGGCTTGTCGGAGCCGTACAGGTCCATGGCCGTCTTCCAGGGCATCTTCTCGATACCGGAGTCGGCAATCTTCCCGGCGGCTGCGCGGGCGGCGTCCGCCAGCTCTGGCGCAAAGCCCAGCTCCTCGTAGATGGCCGGGATGCGCTCCAGGATGTAGCCGAGAAGCCTTGTGTTGACGTCCATGACGTCATTTTCATCGACGAAGGACAGCTCCATGTCGATCTGGGTGAATTCAGGCTGACGGTCCGCTCTCAGATCCTCGTCGCGGAAGCAGCGGGCCAGCTGGTAGTAGCGGTCGACGCCGGAGCACATGAGGATCTGCTTGTAGAGCTGCGGACTCTGCGGCAGGGCGTAGAAACGGCCCGGGTGCACGCGGCTGGGCACCAGATAGTCGCGGGCGCCCTCCGGCGTGGAGCCGATGAGGTCGGGGGTCTCGATATCGAGGAAGCCCTCGGATGTCAGGAAATCCCTGACCAGCTGGGCCAGACGGCTCCTGAAGATGAGCTTCTTCTGAAGCTCCGGCCTGCGAAGGTCCAGGTACCTGTACTTGAGCCTCAGCTCATCGCGGGTCTCGATGCCGTCCTGGATGTGGAAGGGCGGTGTCTGGGACTCGGAGAGGATCCTGAGCTCCTCGCCTTCCACCTCCATGGTACCGGTCTTCAGGTTTGGATTCACGGCGCCTCCGCGCTTTTTGACCACGCCGGTCACGGCCACGCAGAACTCGCTCCTCAGCGTGGCGGCCTTGTCCTGGTCGTTCCCCTCGAAAACGATCTGCATGATGCCGGTCCGGTCACGCAGGTCTACGAAGACGATGCCGCCCTTGTTGCGCATCTTGGCGACCCAGCCCATCAGCGTTACCCGCTGTCCGATCATAGCCTCCGTGACCTCGCCGCAGCGGCAGGTCCTCTTTAATCCGTTCAGTGCCTCAGCCATTTATTCTCACTCCTCATCTGGTGTCTTATTTCTCTTCCGGGTGCTGCATTATTATTTTCTGAAGAATTCCCTGATCTCGGTGTATCCCTCCGTGGTCAGCTGGTCCTTCTGGAACTTCCTGTTCTTCTTCATGATGGAGATGGCCACGGCCTTGCCGGCAGCCCTCGCCTCCATGGCCTCGCGGAACACATCCGTCAGCTTGTCGGCAGGCATGTTCTTCTCCACCAGGAAAGCCACCTTCTCCTTCTCATCCGGGATCCGGAAGCCGCGCTCCATGAGCAGCATGATGATGCGCTCGAAGCCGATGGAGAAGCCGACGGCCGGTGTGGCCTGGCCGGTGAACTTGCCGATCATCTCATCGTAACGACCGCCGCCGCCCACGGATCCGCCGTACTCGGTCATGGCGATCTCGAAGATGGGGCCGGTATAATAGCTCATGCCGCGGACCAGGGTCGGGTC
>CACXEL010000478.1 GCA_902766655.1 uncultured Lachnospiraceae bacterium
ATGACCTCCTCGAACAGGAGCTTGTTCATGAAGCCGCGGATGTTGTCGTTGTGCATGCAGTCGCGGACGATGTCCTGGCCGGCCAGGTAGGCGCCGAGAACGAAGCCGGTGTGGGCGCCGTTCAGGATGCGGACCTTGCGCTTCTTGTAGGGAATGATGTCCGGGACAACGTGGACATTCAGGCCGGCCTTCTTGAAGGGCAGCTTGTCCTCGAGCCACTTGGGTCCTTCGATGTACCAGACACCGAAGACTTCGCCGACGTCAAGGAGCGGATCGGCGTAGCCGTGCTCCTCCTCGAGGGCGGCCACTTCCTTGGGGTCGCGGATGCGGCCGGGAACGATGCGGTCGACCAGGGTGGAGCAGAAGAGGTTCTCATTTTCGATCCAGGCGAGGAAATCGTCGCCCAGCTTCCAGTCGGCGATGTGCTTCTTGACGCACTTCTCAAGCTCCTTACCGTTGGCGTCGATGAGCTCGCAGGAGAGGATGACGACACCTTTCTTGCCGGCCTTGAAGCGCTCGTAGAGGAGAACGGTCAGCTTGGCCGGGAAGGAAGTGGGCGGGAGCTGGTCGAAGGTGGATTCCGGATCGTAGACGATACCGGCCTCGGTGGTGTTGCTGGCGATATACTCAAGGTCGTCGCTCCGGGAGATTTCCTTGATCTTCTCCCAGTCCTCGGCGACATGGGGGTTGTAGCAGGCGTCGCAGACGGAGATGACGCGCTTCTTGTTCACCTTCTCGCCGTTCTCGGAGCCGCGGAGATAGAGGGTGTAAAGACCTTCCTGCTCGTTGATCATCTGGCAGAGACCTGCGCCGATGGGCTGGACCAGGGCGACCTTGCCGTTCCAGTCAGCCTTCTCGTTGGACATATCGAACCAGTAGTCCACAAAGGCGCGGAGGAAATTGCCCTCACCGAACTGAAGGACCTTGACAGGAGCCTCCTTGAGGATGTATCCGTCATAGCCGGATTTTTCAAGAACTTCGTAATTAAGCTTTTCGATAATTCAATACTCCTCTTGTCTGAATAAACCTGTGAAGCTCGGAGGGAAGAGCTTACTCTGCCTGCGGCTTCCTGTGTGTTCTGAAAATGAAGACCCGGCCCGCCTCTCCGTCCGTGGCGGGGGAGGCGGCCGTCGGTCAAAACGTCAGGATCCTTAATGCCTCAGATACCGAAATACCTGGCTGCGTTCTTGTAGCTGATGCCCTCGACGAGCTTCTTCAGGGAGGCCTCGTTGTTGGGATACTCGCCGTCCTCGACCCACTGGCCGATCAGGTTGCAGGCGATCCGTCTGAAGTAATCGTGTCTCGTGTAGGAGAGGAAGGAGCGGGAGTCAGTCAGCATGCCGACGAAGTTGCCCAGGAGGCCTAAGCGGGCCAGGGACTTCATCTGCGCTTCCATGCCGTCCCTGGTATCCAGGAACCACCAGGCGGCGCCCAGCTGCATCTTGCCCGGGACCTCATCGGACTGGAAGCAGCCCAGGATGGTGGTGATCGGGTCGAAGTCAGCCTCGTTCAGGGAGAAGACGATGGTCTTGGGCAGGTCGCCGGTCATATCCAGGCAGGAGAAGAAGCGGCCGAGCTCGTCGGTGCAGTTGGACTTGGCGATGGTGTCGAAGCCGGTGTCCGGTCCCTCGATGGCGTACATGCGCTTGTTGACGTCTCTCGTGCAGGAGTAATGGATCTCCATGACGATGTTTTCCCTGTGGTATTTCTTGGCCAGGGAGATCAGGATGGTCGTCTGGTACTTCTCGGCCTCCTCCTGGGTGATGGCTTCGCCGGCCATGACCTTGCGGAAGATCTCGTCAGCCTCTGCCATATCGCAGGGACGGAAGGGCATGTAGTCGAGACCGTGGTCGGAGGCGCGGCAGCCGTGCTTCTTGAAGAAGTCGATGCGCTCGTTCAGGGCATCGCAGACCTCCTGGGCGCTGGTCAGGGCATCCTTGCCGACGCTGGCGGCCAGCTTGCCGATATACTCGGCAAAGCCGGGCTTGGAAATGTTGACGGCCTTGTCCGGGCGGAAGGAGGGGCGGACCATGAAGCCCAGGTCCTCGATCTCAGCCAGCTTCTCGTGCCACTCCAGGGTGTCGACGGGGTCGTCGGTGGTGCCGATGACCTGGACGCCGGACTGGCGGATGATGCCGCGGACCGTGAGGTTCGGATCGTTCTGAAGCATATCGGTCGTCTTGTCCCAGATCTCCTTTGCGTTGGCAGCGGTGAGGGGCTCCTCAATGCCGAAATACTTGTGGA
>CACXEL010000479.1 GCA_902766655.1 uncultured Lachnospiraceae bacterium
AAGTACAAGAGGATCGGTGCCGGGCGATAGGGATTATTTGAGACGGCAGGACAGCTCTTTTTGAGACAAAGGGACGGTTCTTTTTCGCTAAATCGAAGATTTTGGCGAAAAAGAACCGTCCCTTTGTCTCAAAAAGAGCTGTCCCTTTGTCCCGTTTTGGCTCAGACATCCGCCTTCTTGTCAAAATAGGCAAAGAACACCGAAAAACCGATGAGATTTCGTGCAGAAGAGCAAAAAGTGAAAGAATCAGCGCAATTTCTGTAAAGCGGCATCCGCATCGAAATGCCATACTGGTATTACCGATTAAGGAATTGTCAGGGCCCGACATCCTTTAGAACAATGGCGACAGGTAATACATTCTCCCCCTTGTTGGTATTCATGAGTGGCAAGAAAAGGGATGGAGAAATTCGAACAGTAAGTAAGGAGATCATTATGAAAAAAAGAGTATTGGCGATGGCACTTACGACATGTATGGCAGTCTCCATGCTGGCAGGCTGCGGCTCTTCCGGTGACAGCAGCGCTGCAAGCGGAGCGGCAGCGGCTTCCACTGCGGATAGCGGAAACACGGAAAGCCAGAGTGCAGCGCCCTCCGAGGGCAAGAAGGGAACCATCAACCTCTGGGCTTTCACAGAAGAAGTTCCCAACATGGTCAACCAGTATATCACAGAGCATCCCGATTTCGGATACGATGTGAACGCCACGATCATCGCGACGACCGAAGGCGCTTACCAGCCGGCTCTGGACGCAGCTCTTCAGGCAGGCGGCAGTGAGCAGCCCGACCTCTACTGCGCCGAGGCAGCCTTCGTCCTCAAGTATTCCAAGGGTGAGATGGAGTCCTACGCCATGCCCTACGCTGACCTTGGCTTCGACGTCGACGCCGACATCACCCAGGCTCAGCTCGCCCAGTACGCGGTGGATATCGGCACCAACTCCAGCGGCCAGGTCGACGCCCTCGGCTATCAGGCCACCGGCGGCTGCTTCATCTACAGGCGCTCCATCGCCAAGGAAGTCTTCGGCACAGACGATCCCGCTGAAGTCTCCGAGATCATCGGCGCCGGCTCCGGCTCCTTCGACAAGTTCTGGGAAGCTGCCAAGACGCTGGCTGACAAGAACATTGCCATCGTCTCCAGCGACGGCGATGTCTGGCACGCCATCGAGAACAGCTCCGAGAGCGGCTGGCTGGATGCCGACGGAAAGCTTTTCATCGATCCGGCCCGTGAGAAATTCCTCGACATCTCCAAGGACCTCACTGACAATGGCTGGTCCACCCAGTCTCAGGACTGGCAGGATGCCTGGTTCGCCGACATGAAGGGCGAGGGCGCCAAGCCTGTCTTCGGTTTCTTCGGTCCCGCATGGCTCATCAACTACACCCTGGCTCCCAACTGCGGCGGCTCTGCTGTCGGTGAAGGCACCTACGGTGACTGGGCTGTCTGCAACTCCCCGATCGGCTTCTTCTGGGGCGGCACATGGCTCATGGCCAACAAGAACATGGATGCCGAGAAGGTTGCTGCTGTAGCCGAACTCATCCACTGGATCACCCTGGACTGCACTGAGGAAGGCCTCCAGTACAGATGGGCCAACGGCACTCTGTATGAGGGCAATTCCACCAAGGACGCCGTTGCTTCCACCACCGTCATGAACATGTCCGACGGCACTCTGGACTTCCTGGGCGGACAGGATATGTTCGAGTACTTCATCCCGGCCAACGCCTATGCCAACGGCAAGAACCTAACCCCCTTCGATGAGTCCATCAACTCCCGCTGGAGAGACCAGGTCCGCGCTTACGCTGCCGGCGAGAAGGATAGAGACGCGGCCATCAAGGACTTCAAGCAGATCGTTTCCGACGAGCTCGGTATTGATTACTGATTCTTCCGAGCCGGTATAAAATCGCCGGCCCGCGGAAAATAAAGACAGAACGACTCTTCTGTCGCCATACCAGTCGAGGAGAAGAGCATAGCGCCCTAAAGGCTATGCTTTTCTCTTCAAAGGAAATGAACGCATTACAGTCTGAACGGAGGCTTAGAGAACTGTGAAAAAGAAAAAGAATGCAGGGTATGCGAAGTATGGCTACATTTTCTCGCTTCCCTTCGTCATCGCCTACCTGATCTTCTCGCTGTATCCGACCCTGTATACGGCGGTGATCGGCTTTACGGACCTCAAGGGCATCGGAAAGACGGACTTCCGCTTCCTGACAGAGGACATTTTCGCCAACTACAGAGCCATCCTGACCAGCCCGACCTTCCATCTGGCTCTTCGCAACACCGTCGTCATGTGGCTCTGCAACTTTGTGCCGCAGCTGATCCTGGCCCTGCTCCTCACGGCCTGGTTCACGGACCGGCGCTTCAAGGTGCCGGGCGAAGGCGTCTTCAAGGTCCTCTTCTACATGCCCAACATCATCACGGCGGCCACCATCGCCATCCTCTTCGGCGCCCTCTTCGGATATCCCATGGGCCCGGTCAACGACCTGCTGACCCGCTTTGGCATCCTGGACGCCCCCTACAACTTCCTGATCAAGAAAAATATAGCCCGCGGCATCATCATTTTCATCCAGACCTGGATGTGGTACGGCTATACCATGATCATCATGATCTCCGGCGTCCTCGGCATCAGCCCCGAGATCTTCGAGGCGGCAGAGGTCGACGGGGCCAACGGCTGGCAGACCTTCTTCCAGATCACGCTGCCCAACATCAAGACCATCCTGCTCTTCACCCTGGTCACCAGCCTGATCGGCGGCCTCAACATGTTCGATATCCCCAAGATGTTCCTGAACGGCGGGCCGGACAACTCCACCATGACGGTGGGTGTGTTCATCTACAACCAGGCCTTCAGCGGCAGCTACCTCTACAACCGCGCGTCGGCCACCTCCATGATCATGTTCGTGATTATCGTCATGATCTCGGCTGTCCTCTTCTATGCCCTGCGTGACAAGGATGAGGCAAAGCTCAGGAAGATCGTGCGCCAGCAGGAGCGGGAGGTAAGAAAGCAGATGAAAGGAGGCGCTAAGTAATGAAAAGTCATAGACCGCATACCGCTAAACGTGTTGTCATTTTCATCATCTGTGTCTTCCTGGCCATCCTCAGCGTTCTGCCCTTCGTCATCATGATCGTGAACTCCACCAGGTCCACGACCCAGATCCAGCAGCACGCCGTCTCCCTGATCCCCTCGACCTATTTCATGAACAACCTGAAGATCCTCCTGGGCAAGAGCTTCAACCCGGCGGTGGGCTTCATGAACTCCATGATCGTGTCCGTGGGCGCCACTGCCCTGGCCACCTACTTCTCCACGC
>CACXEL010000480.1 GCA_902766655.1 uncultured Lachnospiraceae bacterium
AGAAGGTCGATACCCTGATCGTCATCCCCAACGACAAGCTCCTTGAGATCGTCGACAGAAGGACTACCATGCCCGAGGCTCTGAAGAGAGCTGACGAGGTCCTCCAGCAGGCTGTCCAGGGCATCACGGACCTGATCAACCAGCCGGCCCTCATCAACCTCGACTTCGCCGATGTCCAGACCGTCATGACCAACGGCGGCATCGCCCACATCGGGATCGGCCAGGCCAAGGGCGACGACAAGGCCCTGGAGGCTGTCAAGGAAGCGGTCGAGAGCCCGCTGCTCGAGACCTCCATCGAAGGCGCCAAGAACGTCATCATCAACATCCGCGGCGACATTTCCCTGCTGGATGCCAACGACGCTGCCTCCTATGTCCAGGAGATGGTAGGCGATGAAGCCAACATCATCTTCGGCGCCATGTACGACGACACGGAAGTGGACACCTGCCGCATCACCGTCATCGCCACAGGCCTTGTGGACGTGGACGAGAGCGCTGTCCGCGCCAACAACCGCCAGCAGGCGAACAACGACATGTTCAGGAGACCGCAGGAGTACAGCCGTCCGCAGAACACCTACACACCGCCGCAGCCGCAGAGGGAGCCGGCCAACTATAAGCTCAACAGCTCCAACGTCAAGACCTCTGTACCGGCCTCTGAGATCCAGATCCCGGACTTCCTCAAGAGGAAATAAAATCCGTCCGCGTCTCCTTCAGGATATGGCCGAAGGCTGGCATGTGTTGTGAACAGCCTGTCAATTGTATAGCGATTACTATTCGAAAACGTGCCTGTGAGGGCACGTTTTCGTGTTTTATTGCCATGGTGCAGAGAAAGAGAGGGCACTTAAGCATTTAATTGACTTAGAGGTTAATATGTGGTTATAATTTAATCAAGTTTAAGTGCGGGCAGCATGCCGTGAAAGTATGGCTGAGACTTAAGAAGAGTGGTCACGACCTGATTTCATGGGGATCACTGCGCGGGAATCATCGATGATGCAGTCTTCACTGCTGCGTGCACAATCAGTTTTAGTGGGGGAACCGGGTGAGACCTAGAAAAAAAGTAAAGCTTGCGGATATAGCCAGGATCAGCGGCGTGAGCGTAGTGACAGTTTCCAATGCACTTGCTGGGAGAGGCGGCGTCAGCGACGAGATGAGGGCCAAAATTGTGGCCTGCGCCAAAGAGCTCGGGTATGAGCGGGAGGACAAGAAGACAGAGCAGAGAGCAGAGACACTTTATTTAGCTGTTCTGGCTGGAGAAGAAAATGCGGACTTGCTCAGGCCATCCGACCTTTTTATGGAATGCCTTCTGAATGCTGGAGGGGACAGCAGTGTCATCCTTTCGACAGGGGTCGTCAGGGAACAGGCGGGCCTGCACGTGCCGGATATATGCTGGCTGACGGACAGAGGCAATATTGTGCGGTGTGATGGCATTCTGGTACGCGGTGACCTGGCTGAAAAGAGCCTTCGCGCTCTGGCTGACTTCTACAAGGTGCCTGTCATCGGGTACGGGTTCGTGAATCCCAGGGTGTCTTTGGATTATGTTATGGATGACGGCTTCCGGGGCATGAGGTGCGCCGTAAGGCACCTTGCGGAACTGGGACATCGGGAACTTGTTTACATTTCCCAGGAGATTGGACGTGACCGGCTGTTGGTAGACCGCCTTTTGGGTTTCTGGAATGCCATGTATGAATATGGCCTGATCGACCCGGCAGAGATACCGGAACTGATGCGCGATCCGGAGTACGGGCAGGATCTGCTGCTTCATAGAATCCGGGAAGGAAGAATTCCTGACGCGGTCGTATGTTCGTCTGATGAGACGGCATTTCTGGTCACAAGGCTTCTGAATCAGCACGGGCTGCGCGTGCCGGACGATGTGTCAGTGACCGGGTACAGGGTGGCCGTGTCCGGGGAGACGGCAGACCAGCCTTTTTCGTCCTGCGTGGTCCGGCTTGATATCCATGCTATGAAGTGCCTGGACCTTTTGAGAAAACGTATCACAAAAGGGGGAAGTCCTGACGGCATACGTCCCCTCGAAAATGAATTTGCATGTGGAAGAAGCACCGTCGCCCGTCAGAATTGAAAAGCCGGGCAGGGAGATAGTATGGCCAAAATCACACAGCAGGATATCGCCGAAGCACTGGGCGTCAGCGTGGTCACGGTTTCCAATGCCCTTTCCGGGAAAAAGGGTGTCAGTTCGGCTCTGCGGGCTGAAATATTGCGGAAGGCGGAGGAGCTTGGTTTCTATTCGGGAAAAAACAGGCTCCGAGTGATGACCAATTATACCATCGGTATTTATGTGTCCGGATGGTATATCTCAGTGGCGACATCCTTCTACTGGGAAATGTACCAGAGAACAGCCTACGCCGCCTCGAGGCGGGGCTGCTTTACCATGCTGGAGATATCGGAAAAGCGGGAGAAGGAGGAGTATCCAAGGCTGCTTCAGGGGGACAGAAAGATTGACGGGCTGATCATCATAGGCAGGATACAGCAGGAATCCCTGAAGACGATCGTGGAGACAGCCAATGTCCCGGTCGTCCTTCTTGACTTTTACGATCCGCTTATCGGATGTGATGCGGTTCTTTCGGACAATTACAGCGGTATGGTCCGCACAACAGAGTGTCTGGTGGAGGCAGGACATAGAAAAATCGGGTTTTTGGGATCCTTTAAGAAGTATACGAACGGTATGGAGCGCTTCTTTGGGTACAGAAAGTGTCTGATGCAGCGGGGAATCGAGTACGATCCCGCATATACGTTCAGTGAAAGCTTTACCTCGGCCGGAGATCCCTGCATAGAAGTTCCCCGGCAGCTGCCTACCGCGATTGCCTGTTCCAGCGATTATCTGGCTTCTCTTCTTGTGGAAGCTTTTCTTGAGAAGGGCATCAGAGTCCCGGAAGATGTTTCCATAGCCTCCTATGACCATTATCTTCCGAAGAAATTATATTTTGGCGACCTGACGACCTACGAGGTGGATATGGATAAGATGGCCAGGACGGCGGTGAAGCGTCTGATTCGAAGGATGCGGGGAGACAATGATGCCCCGGTGCTCAGGTTTGTTGAGGGCAGGATCGTTCATGGAGACAGCATCCGCCGTATCCCGGAGATATTGTAAATGAGGACAGGCGCAGGCGTTTTTCCTGAAAGCACCTTGCCACATGGACGGTGGGGCAACTGGCAGCGAAAACACCATCCGGACCATACGCACAGTCTTTTGAAGCCAGGAAGTAACAGATTATGAAAGGGTAAGCCATGGTCACGTTAGCGGATATTGCCCACAAAGCGGGTGTGAGCATTGTCACTGTCTCGAAAGCCCTTGGTGGGAAAAAAGGTGTCAGTGAGGAGATGCGGAATCATATCCTTGCTCTTGCAGAAGAAATGGGATATCAGAAGTCTGCCGGGAGAACTTCCGAAAAGGAGGAACCGATGAGGATCGGTATCCTGGTCTCCGCCAAGTTCATGAAGAACAACCGGAGCTTCTACTGGAGCCTTATACAGGAAATCACAGTGCTGGCGCTTAAGAAGAAAAGCTTCTGTATCCTGGAGGCCGTCGACCGGGAAGCGGAAGAGGAAGGGCACAGCCCTAATATCCTGTCTGGCGATCGGGCGGACGGTTTGCTGGTGATTGGGACCTTTCGGGCCTTCTACGAACAGCTCATTGTCAAGAACGCTGATATTCCTGTCATTTTTGTTGACTCGCGCCCCACGGTCGCGGGCTATGATGCCGTGATGAACGATAATTTTGCTGGCGGGACTGCCATGACGGATTACCTCTTCAGCCAGGGCTGCAGCAGGATCGCATTTGTCGGAACGCCACTCATGACATCCGGTATCGACGAACGATTTTTCGGATATATGCGCTCCCTGCTCGGCCATGGGAAGGGGCCGGGGGAAGCCTGGGTGATTCCTGACCGGGATCCCGCGAATGGGGAAATCGACGCGGAAAGATTTATCCAGCTGCCGGATGAACTGCCGGACGCC
>CACXEL010000481.1 GCA_902766655.1 uncultured Lachnospiraceae bacterium
GGGTGGCTGTGATCGGCAGCGGACCGGCGGGCTATATGGCCGGCATACGGGCCGGCAGGATGGGCGCGAAGACCGTCCTGTTCGAGGGAAAGAAGCTGGGAGGCACCTGCACCAACGTGGGCTGCATTCCAATGAAGACCTACAACAACACGGCCCGGGACATCGACGATACCCGCAGGATCCGTGAGCGGGGCATCGTGGTCGGCTCCTGCGAGGTCCGCGTGGACATGAAGGCCGTGCATGCCTTCAAGGACAGCGTGACGGCGCGAATGGGCAGGGGCGTGGAAGCCCTTCTGGCCGATGCAGGCGTCGAGGTCGTCCGGGAGGAGGCCCAGCTCATCGGGCCCCACACCATACGGGCGGGGCAGAAGACCTATCAGGCGGAGCAGATCATTCTCTGCAGCGGCTCCCTGGCCCAGACCCTCACATACCCCGGCGTCGACCAGCCGGAGATCCTGATCTCGGACGGCATGTTCGACCTGACGGAGGTCCCGGAGCGGCTCGTGATCGTGGGAGGCGGTGTCATCGGATGCGAGATGGCCTCCTCCTTCAGCCGGTTCGGAGCCAAAGTGACGGTCGTGGAGCAGCAGGAGTGCCTGGTGCCCACCTTTGACAGGGAGGTCTCCGATGCTGTGCGGGACAGCTTCATCGCCTCCGGCATCACAGTCATAAACGGCGGTAAGATCGACCACTTCGCCCGGCGGGACGACCATCCGGTGGTGGTCCTGGTGGACGGCAGGGAGCTTGAGGCTGACCTGGTCCTTCAGGCGGTGGGGCGGAAGCCCAACCTGGCCTGTCTGGGCGTCATGAAGGACCGGCTGGACTTCGAGCGGGGCAAGATCATGGTGGACGAGTACTGCCGGACCAATATCCCCCACATATTTGCCTGCGGGGACATTTCCAACAGAAGCATCCACGCCCACTCGGCCATGAAGATGGGTGAGGCAGCGGCCTCCACAGCCTGCGGAAGGGCCAAATCCACCGGCCTCAACCGGGCGCCGCTCTGCCTCTACGGCATTCCCGAGGCGGCCGGCATAGGTCTCACGGAGAGCCAGGCCAGAAAGCGGGGGGACATCATGATCGGCCGTTATCCCTTCGCCTACAATGGCCGGGCGGTGGCAGCCGGCAAGCCGGAGGGCTTTGTCAAGGTCATCGCCGACCGGGCTTACGGGGAGATCCTGGGCGTCCACATCGTCGGGGCAGCAGCCTGCGAGATGATCGTGGAGGCCAAGACCATGATGGATATGGAGATCACGGTCTATGAGGTGGCCGAGATCATGCATCCCCATCCTACCTTCTCCGAGGCTTTCATGGAGGCCTGTGCAGACGCCATCAGCGACTGCCTGAACTTGCCCCGCAAAGACGGCGCCGCCGCAGAAAGGAAATGATATGTTTTGGACAAGGACTATCAGCGGTATCGTGCTGGTCATCATAGCGCTGGCCACGATCCTGACCGGCGGACCGGTCCTCGCAGCGACCCTTCTCGCCTGCTCCTTGGTCGGTATGCAGGAGATCTACGGCGCCATGTCGATCGTGGAGGGCAATGCAGCCCAGGTCAGGGCGGCTGAACCGATCGAGAAGGACACTCCCGCCAGGCCGCAGGGGAAATACAACCCGCTTTCCCTGGCTGGCTTCGCCGGAGCAGCCGTATACTACATCGTCCTCTGGCTGGCGCCGGAGCAGTATTATCTTGTCGCCCTGGTGGGCGCTGTTCTGCTCATACTGGCCGTGTATGTGGCCACCTTCCCCCGCTTCGTGGCGGAGCAGGCCGTCTCGGCGGTCTTTGGCTTCCTTTACGTGGCGGTCATGCTTGGCTTCATTTACCTGATCAGGGCGGAGGAGAATGGGAAGATCCTGGTATGGCTGGTCTTCCTCAGCTCCTGGGGCGCGGACACCTGCGCCTACCTGGCCGGCAGGGCCTTCGGGCGGCACAAGATGGCCCCGGTCCTCTCCCCCAAGAAGTCGGTGGAGGGTGCTGTGG
The DNA here is from genome assembly GCA_902766655.1 of uncultured Lachnospiraceae bacterium. Lineage (GTDB taxonomy): Bacteria > Bacillota > Clostridia > Lachnospirales > Lachnospiraceae > Chordicoccus. The sequence continues at coordinate 1,982 of CACXEL010000481.1, forward strand.
GCGGCATCCTGGGTGCCGGGCTCCTGGGCTTTTTATACGCCCTCTATTTCAAGATGCCGGCGGCGGGGTGCTTTGTGATCTGTGCGGCGGGTGCCGTCATTTCCATCTTCGGCGACCTGGCGGCCTCGGCGGTCAAGCGCGACAAGGGCATCAAGGATTACGGGAAGCTGATCCCCGGACACGGGGGGATCCTGGACCGTTTTGACAGCGTGATATTTACGGCGCCGGTCATCTATGCGCTCACCCTTCTTCTGATTTCCGCAGGGTGAGGACGGCGCCCTCGGAGGTATTGTTTTTTCATGAAATGGATCATAGCGTTTCTAATCTTTTCGCTGCTCATACTCTTTCATGAGTACGGCCATTTCCTGGTCGCCAAGATGAGCGGCGTCACGGTGGAGGAGTTCTCCCTCGGCTTCGGTCCCAGGCTTCTTTCCACCGTCTACAAGGGGACCAGGTACTCCGTCAAGCTTCTCCTCTTCGGCGGCTCCTGCCAGATGAAGGGGCAGCTGGACGAGTATGACGAGGAGACCGGCGAGTGGGTCGAGAGCGGCAGCGAGCCGGAGGAAGGCTCCTTCCAGAGCGTCTCCATAGGCAAGCGGGCGGCCATCGTCTTCGCCGGGCCCTTCTTTAACTTTATCCTGGCCTTCATCGGCGCAGTCATCGTCATCGGTGTGGTCGGCTACGACCCGGCTGAGGTCCTCTATGTGGCCCCCGGCTCCCCGGCGGCGGAGGCTGGCCTGGCCGAAGGGGACATGATCACCGAATTCATGGGGCGGCGCGTTGTCATCGGCCGCGACGTCGCCGGCTGGTCCATTTTCAACGACCTGACGGAGGACACGGTGATCGACCTGACATATGAGCGCGACGGCGAAAAACATGCGGTCACCTTCGCCCCTTATGTCACAGTCCGCTATATGATGGGCATCAATTACAACCTGGACGATCCGCAGGCGGTGATCCAGGCGGTCTCGGAGGGGGCGCCCTTCGATGAGGCAGGCGGACAGGCGGGGGATGTGGTCATTTCCATCAACGGAAATGAAATCACGGACTCTCAGAGCATGAATGCCTATTTCGACGCCAACCCCATGGACGGGAGCGAGATGAATATAGTTGTTCTCCGGGACGGCGCGGAAGTCACGCTGACCTTCACCCCGGTGGAGAGCCGTTCCCTGTCCGCGGGCTTTTCCTACAATCTGGGCCGTGTGAACACTTCTCCCGCGGGCGTGATCCGCTACAGTCTCACCGAAGTCAGATACTGGATCGAGACCGTCGTCAGGTCCCTTGGCGCCATGTTCACCGGTCGGTTCGGGGTCCGGGACCTCTCCGGTCCCGTCGGCGTGGTCGACATCGTGAGCACGACCTACGAGGAGACCAAGGACGAAGGTCCGCTGATGACATGGATGAATATGATCAACCTGGTCATCCTTCTTTCCGCCAACCTCGGCGTCATGAACCTGCTGCCGATTCCCGGCGTGGACGGCGGACGCCTGCTTTTCCTGGCCATTGAGGCGGTCCGCAGGAAGCCCCTGGACAGGAAGGTGGAAATGATCACCCAGACCGTGGCCCTGGGCTTCCTGGTCGTTCTCATGGTGGTCGTCATGTACAACGATATAATGCGATTGTTCGGATAAGAGCGGATTCCTATCGCGCCCCGGTCCAGTGAGAACTGAGCCGGGGCCTTCTTTATCCAGAGGCACAGGAGTTCCAGTGCAGGCGTTTCCGGCGGGTATGCCACACAAAGAATAATACTATCTTCAGAACTTATAACACAATAATACGAATATATGGACAGTGCGGCCGATTTGTGTTATGAAAGAGGCGAAGGAGATGCCGGTGGGAAGAGAGCGGATGCGGAAGCAGGGAGGTCGCGCGATGAAGTCTGGAAGATGGTCATTTGGCAAAAGAGGTCCTGCGGGCCTGTGCGTGGCTCTGGCGGCCGCTGCATTCATATGCGGCTGCGGCGCAAAAGAAGGTGCCGGGGAAAGCGGTCAGACTGCTTCAGGGACTGCACAGGAAGCCATGGCGGAGGCTGTGGAGGAAGCCTGGGCGGAAAAGGACAGCGGGGAAGCCGAGGATATGCCCCGGTATCCCGACTCCCAGGACCGGATACCGGAGGAGGTCTTTCAGCTTCTTGCGTATGCCGTGAGAGAGGCAGCGGATGACAATGAAGCCTTCATGACTGGGAAGGATAATTTTATGATCCGGACGGAGTTCGGACCGCGGGAGGGGTATGAGAGCATCTTCCTTACCCGGCGCGATCCGGACGACCACAGCGGGATGGATACCGTCAACAGCCTGGGACTGGTGTACGCCTCCTCCATGACGGAATATGTCGAGGATCAGGAGGAACCCTGGTCGGAGCAGGAGGTCTGGTACCTGGCCTGGATCCGGGACCTGGTCATCGGGCCGGACGGGGCTGTGGAGGCCGATCCTGCGGGAATCGACGTGCGGATCTTTGACAGCTATGAGGAACTCTACGGGTGGTACGTGGGTGACAACGAGGAAGCCTATGCCGCTGAAATACGGGCGTGGGAGGGAGAAGTATAAGCAAGGCGCCTGGTTGAAAAAGAAAAAATATTTTCAAAAAAGTGCTTGACAGAAATGGGGTGACTCTATATAATAGCATTTGTTGACGCGCGGAAGTGTCGGAATTGGCAGACGAGCTAGACTAAGGATCTAGTGGCAGTAATGTCGTGAGGGTTCAAGTCCCTTCTTCCGCAGCACAGTGAGCGGACAGAATTGTGAAAGCAGTTCTGTCCGTTTTCACGTTACAGAGGCATGTGCCGCAGCGGGCGTTACAAGTCGGATCGTTGGCGATAATACACAAATTCGATTTTCCATGATTGACATAATTTGGTAGA
>CACXEL010000482.1 GCA_902766655.1 uncultured Lachnospiraceae bacterium
GACCGTCCCTGATTCTCAAAAACACCCCCCGCCCCACTCATCCATCTCACGCCCAATCTCCGGAAAATCCACACAGCATTTCCCTTCCCATATCCCGACCGGCACAAGATCGTCAAATGTGTACGTCTCCAGAAGGACCTTATCCTCAACCTTCCTATATACAAATATCCTCCGGTTCCCCGGATCCACGATCCAGTACTCCCGGACGCCGCCCTTCAAATATTTGAACAATTTAACGGTCGCGTCCAGCTTCGCGCTTGCCTGGGACAGGATCTCGATGACCAGGTCCGGCGCGCCGTATACGCCCCGGCTGCTTATCTTGTCCCTGTCGCAGACTACCAGAATGTCCGGCTGCACCATGGTCCGGCTGTCCATATCCAGCTGCACGTCGAACGGCGCGGTGTACACGCGGCACCCGCCCTTGTTCTTCTTCACAAAATCCTGAAGCTGATAGGACATTTCCCCGGAAATGAGCTGGTGCTCTTGCGACGGCGCCGCCATGTCGTAGATCACCCCGTCGATCAGCTCCACCCGCCGGTCGTCCGGCAGCGCGTAATAATCCTCCAGCGTATAGTCTCCCTGTCTTTGGAAATGAAAACCGCCCGCCCCAACACGATACGCCGCCACCGGCTCCGCGACGCAATCAGGCTGCCCCTTACCGCTGAATCTCGCGGAATAGCTCTCCGTTCCCGGTCTGAGGATTCCCTCCAGCGCAATGACAGTCTCCATGCGGGGAGCTTCCGTGACGCCGCCAAAAATCTTCTGCACGGTTCCCAGGGGAACGCCGGACCTTTTGGCAATCTCCTTATTGCTGAGGCCCAGCTCTCTTTTTCTGGCTTTCATTTCCTCCAGCGTCATATTCCGCCCCTTCTTTCCGTCCTGATATTTTATGTAACCATTTTAGCTGTATTCTCACGGAAAGGCAACACCGTTTGCTCCATAAATCAACCGTATTTCAACCGTTGCGGTTTTAAATTGGACTGAGAATCAGGGACGGTCCTTTTTTCTCATTTTTCGAAAGATTCGAAAAATGAGAAAAAAGGACCGTCCCTGATTCTCAGTCCACTAAATTCCGGTGCTGTAATAAAACTGTTTTCGATATATACTATCCATAAAGAATTTAAAGCAACACCGGGTGCATCGGAGTTTCATCCCCCGCCCTCATCACAAGGAGTCCACCATGCCGGAAAATAAGATGAACAACAATGGCTTCGGCGCAGGTTTCATGGCAGACATGCTGAAGGACCTGCAGAATCAGTATGAGGCCGACAAAAAGCCCAAAGCCAACGGCAAGCGCAGCAATTCCCCCGGAAAACCCGGCAAGAAACAGGAGAAGACGGACGCTCTTCCCGCGACGCCGGCCGCTCACGCCACGCAGAGCCCCACACAGCCGGATGATCACGCCACGAAGGACTCTGCAGCGCCCGGCCCCCACAAGACGCCGGCCGCTGATCCGATATATCCAGCCCCCGACGACCTTTCGCCCGGCCCTTACAGCATAGTATCCGGTCCCTACAAGGGCGGCATGGGCGCGGTATGGCGCGTGCATCACTCGGGCTGGAACGTGGACCTCGCCATGAAGCGGCCCCAGTCCAAAGTCTTCCGCACGGAATCGGACAAGCAAAACTTCATCGAAGAATGCAGACACTGGATCGACCTCGGCCTGCATCCGAATATAGTCTCGTGCTACTACGTGCGTGAAATCGATGGGATTCCGACCGTCTTTTCAGAGTGGATGGAAAATGGCAGCCTGGAGAGCCACATCAAGGCCGGCACCCTTTACAAGGGGACCAGGGAGGAAGTTCAGAAGCGGATGCTCGACATCGCGATCCAGTTCGCAAGGGGACTTCACTATGCCCATGAGAACAAACTGATTCATCAGGACGTGAAGCCGGATAACCTGCTCCTGGACAAGGACTGGACAGCGAAGGTCAGTGACTTTGGACTTGCCAGAGCATGGACTCTGCCGGAGTCTCCCGGAGTAGAAGCTGCCGCGCCAAAGTATGATTCCGATTCGTTCGTCGTGACTCCTTCGGGCGGAAAGTCACCTGCCTATTGTTCCCCGGAACAGGCTGCGTCACAGCTGCTCACCATTAAAACGGATATCTACAGCTGGGGCGTCAGCATTCTGGAAATGTATCTCGGAAGAAGGCCCTGGGCCCACAACGGGCAGCTGACCGGTCCCCTGGCCGGAATCGCGTGCCGGGATTATTTCGAGATGTGCACGGAGCGCCCTATACCGAAAGCACTTCAAGCACTTCTGACACGCTGCCTGGAGCAGGATCCTTCCCAGAGGCCTGGCGACTTCTCAGTGATAGAAGCTGAACTGGTTGTCATTTTCAAAAGTGTGACAGGTGAGTCCTATCCCAGGCCCAGGCCGCAGGCGGCGGCCGATACAGCAGATTCGCTCAATAACCACGCCCTGAGTTACCTGGACCTGGGAATGGAAAAAGAAGCGGAAGCCTGCTGGAAGGAAGCGCTGGAGAAAACGCCGGAGCATCTCTCCTCTCTTTACAACCAGGCCCTCTATCTGTGGAGAAAGGGATTCATTGACGACGAGGAAGTCCTGCGCCGCTGCAGCGCGAGCAGACAGTCGAAGGGAAATGAAGGCCTGCCCAGTAGATGGTACGAACAAATCTGCCGGGAGCGAGGCGTTTTCGAAGACGTTCCCTTCGGAGAAAGCAGGCTCCTTCACAAGTGGGAGACCAAGACGCCCGGAAGACGCAACATGGCAATGACCGATTCCGAAGGGAAGCGCCTGTATCTCTCCGTTCCCAATCAAGGCTGGTGCGTGGAGACGAGCGGCTGGCAGACCGTCTACAGAATCGATACGGGAGACAAGATCGGAATCCAGCTTCTGGAGGACGGGAAGACGATCAGCTATCTGTCGCGGAACAACAAGACGCTCTGTCTGGCGGACGCGTCTGACGGGCGCGTTCTGGGCAGCCATACGTTTGAAAACGAGGTGTCCGGTGTTCATTTGCATCCGGACGGGCGGCATCTGTTCATCAGCGTCGGCCAAACGCTCCAGAAATGGGACCGAAAGACCTGGACTCTGGTGAAGAAGTGGGACGCGCGGACGGATCCTCAGTTAAGGAACAGCGAACCTCACCTGGGAGGGAACCAGCGCTTCAGTGAGGACGGAGCATTCTTCTACCAGGCAGACAATAAGTTTTTTGCAGAATGGGATACGAAAACGCTTGCCCTGAAAAGGAAAGCCAGATTGGGGGCCTGGGAAGGCAAAATCAGCCGGAACGCCGAAAAGATCTATGCGTCGGAATTTGTGGGCGGCACGCTGCTCATCCTAAGGCCCGGTGAATGCCTGTATAGCCCCGGCAGCATGGCAGACATTCCTCTGCTGGCGCCGCAGAGACTCCTCGACTACAACAACGGGAACAACAAGAGAGCTTTTTGGCTGAGCAGCGACGAAACGAGGCTGCTGGCCGGAGATGGTCAGGGGCGGCTGAAACTGATCGATCTGGAGAGCCGAAGGATCCTGTGCACCTGGTTCGGACAGGCGAAAAGGCTTTCTTCAGCGATGGCATCGCCGGATCTTTCCTTTGTCGCGGGCTGCTATGAAGACGGAAACATGCTGGTGTTCCGGGGACAGACGGAAAGTGTGCCGGCGCCGTGGGAGCTTTCGCGGGCCGCCGACCTGGCATCTGTACAGACCAAACAGGAGCGGATAGAACAGCTTGCCGGGCAGATCACGGGACGGATCAAAGCAGGTGACCGGAAGCAGGCGGTGGCACTTCTTCTCGAGGCGGAGGAGCTGGAAGGCGACGAGGGCAGCGCCCTCATCCGGAAGCTGCGCCGCACGCTCACGGCCCGGCTGAAGCCGCGGCGCTTTGAAGCGGTTTCGGAGGGTGACAAGATCCTGACAGGTTGGCATTTTCCGGCATTGGGCATCGCCGCCGATCCGGGATCGGATGGCTTCTGTGTCGGCGGATTCAACAGCCGGCAGATCAAGGTGTTCGGAAGCGACCATACGCCGGCGGAAACGCTGGAGTACCCGTTTGACGGCTGGTCCGGCTACTTCCTGGAGTACTCCCCTTCCGGAAGGTATCTGGTCGCCGGTCTGAGCACCATGGTCATGATATGGGACAGGAAAAATGACAACAAAGGCCGGTGCATCACCGGCATACCGGAGATTCCGACCGAAGGCTCCCGCATCGCAGTCACTCCTGATGAGAAAAAGCTCCTGATCACCGGCAACGACGGTTTCGCCGTTCTCACCGACCTGGAGGATCTGACGCGGCGAATGTACATGAGA
>CACXEL010000483.1 GCA_902766655.1 uncultured Lachnospiraceae bacterium
ATTTCCTTTCCTGAAATCAGGGCGGACAGCCTGTGCCGTCCGCCCGAAACATATATGGTTGAAGTCATCAAACAAAGCACTCTTACAGGAGCTGCCTCCACTCCTGGCCGGGACAAAAAACCCAGGTCACCAGCTTGCCTGCGCCAGCATCCGTGCCCGGTGCGAACAGGCATAGGCAGCTCTCTGTCTGTACCTCACACTCTCAGGCCTGCACTATGAGGTCGGACAGCTCCGCGATGGCCGCATCCAGGGCCGCCGCGTCGATGGGCAGGAAGGTCAGATAGCGGAAGGAGTCGAGCGTCGCGTAGGCGAACTCCTCGTTGTGCCCCGCGGCCATGCCGCCGATGGGCGGTACATGCTTGAAGAGGATGCCCAGGGCCGCCGGATCGTCCGCCAGCGCGCAGAGCATGGTGTCCTTGCTGTAGGGCTTGCGGTAATCCACGGTGGGTGTATAGGTGAAATCGTAGCTTCCGGAATCCAGGACCTGCGTGCCCATGTCCGGGTGCCTGGGCAGCGTGACCTCGGCCTCTGCCCCGAAGGGGATCTCCAGATGGACGCTGACCCGGCCGTCCGCCAGGATCTCCGTGTTGCTGACATATTTGCCCGCTGCCGAATCGTATGTGCAGAAGAGCTTCGGCAGGCGGATGGATGGCTGCGGCGCGAGCACCGCCTTCTCAAAGCCCGGCGTCCTGGGCCGGATGCCGGCGGCCCAGCCGTAGAGGAATTCCATAACGGAGCCGTAGGAATAATGGTTCAGGGAATTCATTCCGGTAGGACTCATGCTTCCGTCGGGCATGACGGAATTCCACCGCTCCCATATTGTGGTGGCACCCTTGTCCACGGCGTAGAGCCAGCCCGGGAAGCCCTCCTTAAGGAGGAAATCATAGGCCAGGTCCACCAGGCCGCACTCGGCCAGGACCGTGCAGAGGAGCGGCGCACCGACGAAGCCGCAGCGGATCCGGTAACCGTCCTTGGCCAGCCTTGCCCTGAACTGCTCAAGGAGCCGCGCCTTATCGATGTAGACCCCGAAATGAAGCGCCACGATGTAGGAGGCCTGGGTGTCCAGGGCGAAGCGGCCGTTGGGGGTAAAGTATTCATTTAACAGGGCCTGGTAGATGTTTCTTGCCAGGACACCGTAGGCGTCGGCGTCCTCGTGGTACCCAAGAATCTCCGCCGCCTCGGCCAGATACCGGGTGGACTGGTAATAATAAATGTCGCCCAGATAGCCGTCCTCGGTGCCGCCCTTGAAGCTGTTCTCGGACACGCCATCGAGGCCCAGCCAGTCGCCGAACTGGAAGCCCGGCCGGAAGACGAACCTGCCCTCCGTGTCACAGCTCTTCATATACTCGACCCAGTCCTTCATCATGGGATAGGCGTAAGCCAGCTCCTCCCGGGATCCGTAGTACTTGTAGAGGACCATGGGCAGGAAGGTGCCGATGTCGCCCCAGATGGATGTGGCGTCCGTCTGATGCTTGTGGTTGGGCACGTAGTTGGGGATCCTGCCGCCGATCATGACCTGCTCGTCCCTCAGGTCCTTCTCGAACTTGTGGTAGAAGGCTCTGGTGTCCATGTGGTAGCAGGCCGTGGGCGAAAAGACCTGGGCGTCGCCGGTCCATCCGAGCCGCTCGTCCCTCTGGGGGCAGTCGGTCGGCATGTCGATGAAGTTGGACTTGAGGCCCCAGAGGCCGTTCAGGTAGAGCCGGTCGACCCTGGCGTTGCCGGTCTCAAGGAAGCCGGTCCGCTCCATGTCGGAGTAGACCACGCAGCCGCGGAAGGCTTCCTTTTTGAGCTCGCCGATCCAGCCGGTGACCTTCAGATAGCGGAAGCCGTAGAAGGTGAAGTGCGGGCGCACCGTCTCCTTGTCCCCTCCGGAAATGTAGACAAGCTGCGCTGTCGCCCCTCTCAGGTTCTCATTATAGAAATTGCCTCCCTGGAGGATCTCGCCGCAGCGGATCTCGATCTTGGTGCCCCTGGGGAAGTCCGCGTCGAACTCCATGAAGCCCGCGAAGTTCTGGCCGAAATCGAGGACGGTCTCGCCGGCCGGCGTGGTGATGATATCCTTGACGTCCAGGTACTCCTTGACCACGATGGGCGGGCTGAGCCGGTCCTTCAGGTTGCTGAAGGCCAGGTTCTTCGTGCCCTCCTCCGCCGCGGGATCCCGAATCACACAGACGGGCTTCTCCGGTGCGCCATCCTCGTTGAGCGTCCGGTCAATAATCTCGCCCAGATAGATGCCGGAGTCCACAATGTCCGAGCGGACATAGGTCCAGGTCTCATCGGTCCCGATCCGCTCCGTGGTCCCGTCCTCGTAGGTGATGACCAGTTCCGCCAGCACCGCCATCCGGTCGCCGAAGTAGTTCGTCAGGTGGTCCAGGCCGAAGTCACCCATGTACCAGCCCTTGCCGGCCAGAAGCTCCAGGGTGTTATCCCCTTCGGCGAGCTCCACCGGGAAGGTGATGACCTGGAGGGTGGACTCGTAGTTGGTGATGCCCGGGAGGAGGTATTCATTTCCCAGCTTCTCACCGTTCACGTAAGCCTCGAACATGCCGACGCCGGTGGCGTAGAGCCGGGCATAGCGGACAGGTCCGGACACCCTGACGGTCTTCCGGAAGATGGGATGGAAGGCGTCCGCCTTGTCCGCGGCGATCCAGCCTGCGCTCCAGGCGGTGTTCATCTTGCCGGTCTCAAATACGGCGCGCTCCTCCGCGCTGTCGCCGGCATCCCCGGTCACAGAGACCTTGACATGGTAGGCCGTCTCCGGGGCAGGCGTGATGTCGATTTTTTCGCCTATGCTCTTTAAGTCCCGGCCCTCACGCGTCCAGATCACATCCCGGAATTCCTCGTCCAGAGCCACCTCGATCCTGGCATAGGAAGCCCTTTTGCTGGCCGTCTCCGTCACCTTCCAGGAAAGGAGGACCGGATCAAGACTTACGCCCAGGGGGTTTACAAAGCCGTTGATTTTCATGTCTGTAATTCTCATAGCTGTCCTTTCTCCTCTTTTAATTCTGAAAAAGGCCAGAGGATATGCCCCTGGCCTTTATTTCGTGCCTCAGAACCTGAGATTCCAACTGAAGCAGAAGGGATCCGCAGGACTCTTGCCCTTGAAAGCGCTCCGTCACATGAGCTTGTCGATCGCGTCGCCGGCAGCCGTCGCAAGCATCTCACGGCCAAAGCAGGTGCCCTCGCCCCTTTGGATCCGGTCACCATTCTATAATATGCTTCTTTCCTTTATGCGTGTCTGCCGGTCTGATGGGGCCCGAAGATGCCCGGATCGGAGAAATCAATCCCGTCTCCGGCCCCATGCTAATACTATTATAATTCGGCATGACCGTTTTCTCCATGTTTATCTTACGTGAAATACGACAGATTTTATGGAGGTACACCGCCCCCTCCCGGCAGCGCCGAAGGAGATCACGCTGCTCATACAACCCTGAAGCACCCAGATTCCACCCTTCCCGGATGGGGCAAAGGTGGTCAGCACTGCATTGTCCGGCTCTTGCGCCTTGCCTCGAGACAGGATATAATATGTACCATCCTGATAATCAATCGTCAGGACAGAGACTGGTCCCCGTTGAACCGATATTCTTTGCGGTTCAGGCAATTCCCGACCGGTATCCTTCTGCCGCCTGCTTAGTCATCTGTATCATTGACTTGATTATTCTGCCTGTTGAAAGCCGAGAAAAGCCATCATGTCCTACTACTGTACATTCGGAGAGCTCCAGGAACAGCTGAAGTCCCATTACCTTCGTACCGGCAGCCGTATGCAGTTCTTTGAAATGTGGAACAGCCTGTCCCGCAGAGGCCTCCTCATCACCGATCCGCCCGAGATCCTGCGGAACCGGGAGCTGGTCGGAAGGATGCCGGACCATGAGTTCGAAAGCCTCGTGAACCGCCTCTACATCAGCTTTAGCACCTCCACCGGTAAAATGACGGACCTTGTCCAGGAGGATGATATCATTCCCATAGGCCGGGACGCCTTTTGCTTCCGGCACCCGCGCTATACCCGCCCCATGCTCCACGTCCACAACCATGTGGAGGTTAACTTTGTCAGCCGTGGCAGCTGCCTCCTCCACTTCGAGGACAAGACCCGGACCATGAAGGAGGGCGAGCTCTGTATCATCGCGCCCGGCTCCCGCCATGACATCGAAATCGTCGACGACGAGACCTTTGTCTTCACGCTAATGATGCGGACCAGCACCTTTGACACGGTCTTCTTTTCCCTCCTGGCAGGCAGTGACCTCCTTGCGGACTTCTTCAGAACTATCCTTCACTCGCCCCTCCAGGCCAACTACCTTCTCTTCTATCTGGATGATATGCAGTGGGTCCGGATCATCTTCCGGAACGTCCTGATGGAATCCTGCAAGTCCGACAACTATGCCAACAACTGCTGCTCCAGCTGGATCAACCTGCTCTTCGCTACGGTCCTGCGCAGCTACTCCAAGTCCCTGCAGTTCTACGACTACACCATGGGGACCGATTTCTCCCTGGTCCTTCAGTATATTCAGCACAACTATCAGACAGTCACCCTTTCCTCGCTGGCCTCCTTCTTCCACTACAGTGAGCCGCATCTGTGCACGCTGATCAAGCGGAATACAGGCCACAGCTTCACAGACCTGGTCAAACGCCTGCGCATGAACAGGGCAGTCTCTCTCCTCCAGAATACCGACATGAAGATTGCGGAAATCGCGGAGAACATCGGCTACCATTCGGCGGACCACTTCTCCCGGGTCTTCCGGGGGACCTACCACATGTCCCCGGCAGAATATCGGAAGCTCCATGGCCGCCAGCCCGGTGAAACAGAGAACTAAAGCCCTCCTCAGCCCAGCGTGAAGAACCTGGAAAAGAAGCAGATCAGGATCCCGACGACACACATCATGATGCCGGCCGTTCCCCCGTTCCTGCGCTTGCCCGAGAACTTCGCGATCATGCCGACCCCTATGCCGGCCAGAGCGATGACAGGACCGACCCAGCCCGGCCCGGTCTGCAGGATGCCCAAGGCCAGGGCGATGACGCCCATGAAGAAAGAAAGATCGCCTATATTGAGATTCATAGGATCCAGGACCTCCGTATACTACAAGGACCACCGCCTTTTGCTCACTGAAGACGGTGGTCCTTTGATTTTCTGAAGATATAAGCCCTGCCGGCAGCTCCGTTGTATCCGCATGGATTCATACCCCATGCGTTCAGCGGGAAAGCCGGAGCAGGCATTCAACGGATGCTGCTTATGCGTTGTGCTCGGCGCGCATCTTGGCCTTCATCTCCTCGATCTCCGGGAAGAACTTTCTGATCGGATAGAAGACCATGATAATGATGATGCCCACGGACACAAGACCCGGGACCAGGAAGCGGACAGCGTTGACAGCCTCGATGGTGGCCGGATTCTGACCGAAGGGACCCAGGGTGGCGTCAAAGCCGAAGACGGCCAGGATGGCCAGCATGCCGGAGTTGACCAGGGTGTTGCCGCACTTCTGGGCGAAGCCCTTGACGGAGGAGACGACAGCGTTCAGCTGCTTGCCCTCCTTTAGCATGACGAAGTCGATGGTGTCATTGACCAGGATGTTGACGACAGCGTTGACCATGGCGCCGATGACGGTGGCGATGAAAGAAAGGATGCAGCAGAACCACCAGTTGCTCCTGCCGAAGAGCCAGAGGATAAGGTAGCAGGCCACGGTGCCGATCTGGGAGACGAGCATGGTCTTCCAGCCGGTCTTGAAGGTCTTGATGAAGATGGGCATGAGGACCATCATGGAGATCAGGGCGCCCATGGAGACAAAGAGCATGTAGGTGGAGATGGTGCCGCCGATGGTGGCGCCGATGGCCGCCTCATCCATGGTGGCGAAGTCGACCTTCTTGGGAGCCCAGATGTACTGTGCATAGTAGACGGAGGAGGTGAACATGAAGCCGTAGGAGACGGAGGCCAGGACCCAGCAGAGCATGACCGGCCAGACTTCCTTGTGGCGGAAGACGTAGATCAGCTGCTTGAGGCCGGCATTCTCATCCTTGGGCATGACATATCTCTCCTCGGAGGTCTTGTAGAGGCCCCAGAAGGAAATGACGGCCAGGACGGCATAGAAGCACATGAGGGTGCGGTAGCTTCCGAAGATCTCGACCAGCTGGGTGGAGAAGGTGGAGGCGATGGTGAACATGAGGGCGCAGATGCCGGCGCCCTTGGTGACGACGTCGTTGCGGACGTCATCGTCCAGCGTCATGGCCGGAAGGATGGCCATCTGGGGCATCGTGTAGGCGGTGACGACCATGCCGTAGACCATGTAGCAAATGCAGACATAAACGCACTTGGCCATGGCGCTGCCCTGGATGAAGCCCGGGTTCGAGAAGAGGAACCACATGTCGACCAGAAGGACGACCGGCGTGAAGATGAACCAGGTGCGGTAGCGGCCCCATCTGGGGTTCAGGGAATCGCAGATGACACCCATCATCGGGTCATTGATAGCGTCCCAGATGTTGCAAATGAGCAGGATGACAGCCAGCTGGGCGGCCGTGATTCCGATGGTCTCCTGAACATACAGGGAGAAATAAGTAGCGATGGTAGCGGCGATGGCCATGGCTCCGCCGTTGACGGATGTCGCATGGAACCATACAAAGGCCTTGCTGAGCCCGCCGTCCTTCTTAGTTGCAGCTTCGTTTGCCATAATCTTTCTCCTTATCAGATAGTATTAGTACGGGTGAAACCTGTACAAGGAGATTTTATATTTTTTTTATAAATTATAGTATGTAGTTCGTTTTTGAATTGCCGACATATTTTCATGGATTCCCGCAGTAATTTTAAATCCCCGGCCGGGAAGACCGGCAAATGTTTCGGTGCAGTCCAAGGCCTTCCGCGTCTGATCTTACAGAATCATTTACAGATGGATTTGAGTTATCCGTTTATGCCGACATTTTCCTCCCCCTTCCCTTGTTCCAAACTGCCATCTCATTGAAAAGAGCCGCACCCGCCTGCCGGAGCAGGGGATGCGGCTCTCTTTGCATTTTTCAGAAGGCGTACCGGCCGCCCGTCACCCGGACCGGCTCTGCGCCGGGCAGGATGATGTCGGCGCTGACGCCGGCGGGTACAAGGATCTCATAGGAGACCTTGTCCCCTTCGTACTTCCAGGAGCTCTCGAAGGTTCCCGAAGCCGTTTCGAGCCTGACGCTCACGTGGCCGAGACGCCTGTCGGGGCTCGGGGCGATCACAGCCGTCCTGTAGCCCGGCGCCGTCTCACGGATTCCAGCAAGATACCGGTACATCCAGGATACGATGGATCCGTAGGTGTAGTGGTTCAGAGAATTCATCCCCTCGGGGTTCATGTGGCCGTCCGGGAGGACCGAATTCCAGCGCTCCCAGATGGTGGTGGCCCCCAGGTTGACGCAGTAGAGCCAGCCTGGGTACTCCTCATTGAGGAGGATGTCCACAGCCGTCTCCGCGTTGCCGGTGGCTGTCAGGGCCGGGCAGAGAATGGGGGTGCCGACGAAGCCGGTGTTGAGATGGCCTGCATTTTCAGCGACAAGCTCCCGGAGAACGCGTCCCTGGCCTTCCAGGTCTGTGGCCAGGCCGAAGTCGATGGCCAGCGCGGCGCCGGTCTGGGTCCGCTGGTTGTAAATGCCGTCCGTGAAATACTTGTCCCTTATGGCGGCCAGGATCTCGGAGGCCAGGACGGCATACTCCGCCGCCTCCTCATAGCCCAGGATAGCAGCCGCCTCGGAGAGGATCTGCGCGCACCTGTAATAGTAGGCGCTCGCGATGTAGAGGGGATCCGTAGCGCCGAGCGGGCCCGGCTGCGGGTTGTCCAGAGCCAGCCAGTCCGCGAAATGGAAGCCGCTCTTCACCAGATGCGGTGCCCCCTCCGCCTCCTCGCGGCGTCTGGAGAAATCGACCCACATCTTCATACCGGGATACATTTCCCGGAGGAGTTCCCTGTCTCCCCAGAAGCGATAGACGTTCCAGGGGATAATGACGCCCGCGTCCGCCCAGGGGCAGATCCCCGACTCACCGATAAAGGGCTTGGCTATGCGCGGCACGACGTTGGGAACGGAGCCGTCGAGAGAGGCCTGTTCAGCCCGCATATCCCAGAGATATTTTCTGTAAAAGACCGGCATGTCGAAGGTCTGGCAGGCTGTCTCGGAGATGGCCTGGGCGTCGCCGGTCCAGCCCAGGCGCTCGTCGCGCTGGGGGCAGTCCGTGGGCACCTCGAGGAAGTTGTCCTGCATGCCCCAGACGGCGTTGGAATAGAGCCTGTTGACCTTGTCGTTCCCGCATTCAAAGGAGGCCGTGACAGCGAAATCGCTGCGGATATGCCAGGCCTTGAAGTCCTTCGTCGTGAGGAAGGAGTCCGGATCGAGCCGCTCCTCCCCCTTGAAGACCTCCAGCTTCATGTAGCGGAAGCCGAAGAAGGTGTAGTGGGGCCGGATCCTACGGGCAGCGCCGTCGGAAATGTAGACAAACTCGGCCTTAGCGGTCCTGTAATTGTCCCTGTAGAACTCGTCGTCCTGCAGGATTTCGCCGGCAGTGAGCTTTACGGTCAGGCCTGCGGGCACCATCTGGCCGTTGAACTCCACCCAGCCGGTCAGGTTCTGGCCGAAGTCAAGGACGGTATCCCCCTTGGGCGTCACGATCCACTCTTTGACAGGCAGCGAACACTGCTTTTTGACAGGCAGGGAGTAACGGTCGGTCAGAGAACCGCACTTGTCCGGGGCAGACAGCTCCGCGTAGCCGAGGACTTCGCCGGTGGCCCTGGCCGGATCGTAGACCTCGCCGTCGTAGATGTTGGCGAAGGTCACGCCGGAGGGAAGCTCCTCCCAGGTGTCGTCGGTCTTCAGGACCAGATCTCCGCCCGAGTAGAGCTCGGCGATCAGATGGAGGCGGTCTCCGTAGAGGTCGGTGAAGCCGCCATCGAAGCCCAGTCGGCCCTTGAACCAGCCTTCGCCCAGGGTGACCTTGATTTCATTTTCCCCTTCCACCAGGTACTCGTCCACGTCGTAGGTCTGGGTCTGCAGGTGGAAGTTGTAGGAGTGATAGCCCGGCGCGAGGAACTCGTCGCCCACGCGCTGGCCGTTGATGTAGCACTCATAGATGCCCAGACCGCAGATGTAGAGCCTGGCGCGCCAGGGATCCGCCACGTAGAATTTCTTCCGGAGGATGGCGGAGACGGTGGATTTCTTCGGCGAGATCCAGGAGGCCTGCCAGGCCTCCTCCATCTTGCCGGTCTCGAATTCAGTGGCGCCCAGGACCATCATGCCATCCTCCGTGTCCAGATTCACATTGGCATAATATCTGGTCCTCGGCTTCAGTTCCAGGCCTTCGGCGGCGATCCCGAGCCCCAGGGCGTCCGTGCGCACTCCGCTCTCGTACACGACCACCGGAGGGACCTGGTCGTCCCTGATGAAAATGGATGCAGATTTGACGGCCCCTTCGCCCTCGGTCTTCCAGGAGACGACCGGGGTCCCCAGGGCGTAGCCAAGAGGTTCCACAAGGTGATTGACTTTTATCTCAGTTATCTTCATGCCTGCCTCCCTTTATCGACTGCCGTGTCTGCATTATTCAAATGAAGTCAGGCGAAGGTCTCGTCAAGCTCCAGCTCGTAGTTGCGGTTCATGCGGTTAAGGACCTCGATGAACTTGTCCAGCGGGATATCGCGGAGCTGCTTGTTGGAGCCCCGGAGGTTGATGGAGACGGTGTTCTCCTCGGCCTCCTTGTCGCCGACGACGATGATGTAGGGATCCTTGTAGTTCTTGTAGACCTTGATCTTCTCCTTCATGTTCCTGTCGGAGTAATCCACCTCATAGCGGATCCGGTTGTCGTAGAGAAGGTCGGCGATCTTCTTCGCGTACTCGTTGTGCTCCGGGCGGATCGGGACAATACCGACCTGATACGGGCTCATCCAGAAGGGGAAGGCGCCCTTGAAGTTCTCGATCAGAATGCCGATGAAGCGCTCGAAGGAGCCGAAGATGGCCCTGTGGATCATGACCGGCCG
>CACXEL010000484.1 GCA_902766655.1 uncultured Lachnospiraceae bacterium
CTGTTCTGGCAAGAATAACACCCGCGGCGACCGCCTGGGCGCCTTTAATTCCCTCCGGGTGGTTGTGCGTGACCTCCGCCGTGAGCTTTGCCGCGTGGAGCGTCTCGTCCAGAGTCTGATACAGCCAGCCGGCGGAGGACACCCGCATACCGCTTCCATTTCCAAAGCTGAAATAAGGCTCCGGATCCTCAAGGTAGAGCCATTGTCTGAAATGGCCTCCATAGCCGGCATACGGATATCTCCGACCCATGTGCTGCATGGATTTGACAAGCTCGCGCCGGATCTCCTCGTCGGACTTGCCCCAACTGTTCATCAAAGCCGCCGCGACCGCCAGAGTCATGATCGAATCATCCGTCGGGCGGGAATACATTGAGAGGAGGGGGAAGTCCGTGCGTTTTGTGTTGTGTCCTTCGTAGACGGAGCCTACGATATCGCCGAAAATTGCTCCAAGCATATTTCTGTCCTCGATTCCGTGTAATTGCCTATTTTGGCTGTAACGGGGGCGCGGAGGCCCGCGCCAGAGTTTAAAGAGTCGGGATCAGGTACGGTTTTCATTTTTTATAAATGAAAACCGCACCTGGCACCACTCTTTATGGTACCTGACCCTATGGTCTGTTACTTGCCAGGTATTGGAGAAGTCCGTATTTTCCATAATCGCCTACATCGCCGAAATATTGATTCTTCATGCACGCCCTCCCATTGCAGCTCTCGCACCACCAACTTGTTTTCCTTAAACACTTCGATTGTATCGCTTTATTATCGAAGGCTACGATTACGTTCTTACCGCTCCCGGTCCGCACCTAGTATATGGGGCATTCCTCTCTCAAAAATGCACCTATAATCTTTATAGTATCCCCTCTTTTAGCTTTCATCAATGCATTTCTCGCCGAAAGACATAATACACTAATGGATTTATCGCTTGTTTTCTTTCTATTTCAATTGTTTATCGCTTGTTTTCTTGTTATAATACCTACACCACTCAAGGAGGACAATACTATGTCAGATACTTTCGATATCGCTCAGTTTGACTCTTATAGGGAAGATAACCGTCGTGAAGTAAAAAAAGCTCGCGATGGCCTTCCAAATTCTCTTTGGGATACATACTCTGCTTTTGCGAATTGTTATGGCGGTGTTATTCTCCTCGGCGTCAAAGAAAATAGAGACGGCAGTTGGCAAACTACAGGATTACAGAATGAGGCCAAACTTCAAAAAGAGTTCTGGGATATCATCAACAATACGAAAAAAGTGAACATCAATCTACTACGTGAAGATGACGTTGAAATCTACCATCAAAATAATGATGTTATTATGGTCATTCACGTTCCCGCTGCGCGCAGAGAACAAAAACCTGTATATATCAATGATGATATGTTTGGCGGAACCTTCCGTCGCAATTACGAAGGTGATTACCACTGCACTAGAATACAAGTAAAAACCATGCTTCGTGATCAGGCTGACGATACAGTTGATATGTCCGTTCTCGATAATCTCTCTATGGACATATTTAACAAAGATTCTGTCAAGGGATATCGAAACACTTTTGCCTCATTAAAAGATGGACACCCATTTTTAAGGCTCGATGACAATGAATTCCTTCGAAGTATCGGCGCGGCAAGCATTTCCGATCAAGACAACACGTTGCACCCCACAGCCGCTGGCCTTCTCATGTTTGGTAACGAATATGATATAGTTCGTCAATTTCCAGATTACTTTCTGGACTATCGCGCCTTGCTCAATCCAGATATCAGATGGACCGATCGCATACACTCAAGTTCAGGAGATTGGTCCGGCAACGTCTTTGATTTCTATTTCCGAGTCTATAATAAGCTAACTCATACTCTCACTGTACCATTTAAGCTTTCGGGTGTTACTCGTATTGATGATACTCCCATGCACGAAGCGCTTCGTGAAGCACTAGCTAACTGTCTTATTAATGCAGATTATTTCGGATCCAGGGGAATCGTAATAACACTTGAGCCAAAACAGATTACATTTGCCAATCCAGGATATAGTCGGGCCGGAAAGATTCAAATGATACGAGGCGGCATCTCTGACCCGAGGAACCGCGGATTAATGAAGATGTTCAACCTAATTGATATTGGTGAGCGCGCCGGAAGTGGCATTCCAAAAATCATCAGCATTTGGAACGATCAAAATTTAAAAGATCCTGTCATAGATGAAGAGTTTGATCCAGACCGTACAACACTAAGTTTATCGCTTGAAAAAAAGCAAGCGATAAATTCAAGCGACAATTCAGAGCCACCCAAATCATCAAAGGCTAAGAGAACTTTGGAGCATCAGAAGAAAATCATCGAATTCTTAAAGGACCATGGCCGCTCAAAATGCGGTGACATTGCAACATTTCTAGGCCTTAGCGAAGCTCGCACACGGGCTATTCTCGCAGATATGCCTGAGGTTGATATCTTGGGCGGCAACAAAAACAGAACATATCGTATCAAATGATCATCGGACTTTATCGCTTGTTTTCATTACAAGCGATAAAGTATCGTTTAATTTGAATTAAAACAGGGCTGTGAAGAGCGACCAATCGCTTCTTCACAACCCCATTTTACATTTCGATAATCTATTATGAAGTAGCAATGACATTTAGCTAAGTGTTCGATATCGCTCGAACATCATTATAATACCTGCGCTAGTCCCCGAAAAGAGCCCTTTTGGCCAAGGACTTGCCCTGTCATTCATAAATTATGGCATGACAACCAAACAGTCCGAGGGCTGCTTGTTTTGGCTTCTTTGATCAAATGTA